>JAIXOS010000204.1 GCA_027486695.1 Chitinophagaceae bacterium
AAAAGTGCCTCACTATTTTTGTAAGTGACTCCGAAATGAAAAAAAGTGCCTCACTATTTTTGTAAGTAACACCAAAATGAAAAAAAGTGCCTCACTATTTTTATAAGTAACACCAAAATGAAAAAAAGTGCCTCACTATTTTTGTAAGTAGCACCAAAATGAAAAAAAGTGCCTCACTATTTTTGTAAGTGACTCCGAAATGAAAAAAGTGGGTCTTTGTTTGCTGACAAAGGCACTAAAAGTGAGCATTTATTTACTTGGCTAATTCTACTTACAGCATGGTGGTGGGTGTTGGCCAAAAACAAGCAGCCGCAAATTGCCACAATTGCATCAGGCATTCAATGCTACAACGCATCGTTAACACAACACATTTATTAAAGCCTCCGGTAAACATAAGTAGGCGTATAATGGTTGTATGTGTTGAAAGGGTAAACCGCAACGCTATTGGGTGGCAACATTTTTCAACACCTATTGCAACGGTAAATGCCTATAAAAGCTCCAACAACCATTTTTTTATTCACAGATACTTGGGTTATGCATCTACAGGCAATTAATGTGGTTTGGTTTAAGCGGGATTTGCGATTGACCGACCACGACCCTTTGTATTTTGCCCAACAATCGTCGTTGCCAACAATGCTATTATTTGTGTTTGAGCCCTCGGTAATGGCTTATCCCGATAGCGATGTTCGGCATTGGCGTTTTGTATACGAATCGCTCTGCGAAATGAATAGCCAATTGGCCAAACACCCTGCACAAGTATACCTTTTGCACAATGAGGCAGCAACCATTTTTACGCACTTGCAACAGCATTTTGCTATTCACACCGTTTTTTCCTCTATCGAAACAGGCAATGGACTCACTTACAAAAGAGATCGGCAAATGGCTACCTTTTTTGCACAACACGGCATCATTTGGCAACAATACCCCACAAATGGCGTGGTTCGAAAACGCATGCACCAAAAAGATTGGAGCCTACTTTGGAAAAGCACGATGGCGGAAGCACCCAAAAGTATTTCCCTACAAACACTGTCTGTGGTATCGTTGCCCGAACACTTGTATACCTTGCTAAAAGGTGCGCCGCTGCAAAGCGACATAACCACCAAAAACCCCCATTTTCAGCCCGGTGGCGAATCGTGGGCATGGCGCTATTTAACCCACTTTATGCAAGTAAGGTATGTTCATTACAGCAAGCACATCAGTAAGCCATTACTAAGCAGAACGGGCTGTAGCCGTTTATCGCCGTATTTAACTTATGGCAATATCAGTATGCGCATGGTATATCAATACACCATGCAACAGTATCCTACTGCAAGCAACAAAAGGGCCTTATCAAACTTTATATCCCGGCTACATTGGCGTTGCCATTTTATCCAAAAATTTGAAAACAATTATCGCTACGAGTACGACAATTTACACCCTGCATACAATGCTTTAATCAAACCCTTCCAACCCCATTATATGCAAGCATGGCAAACAGGACAAACCGGGGTGCCAATTGTGGATGCTTGTATGCGCTGTATGGTGGCTACGGGTTATTTGAATTTTCGTATGCGGGCCATGTTGGTTTCTTTTGCGGTGTTCAATCTTTGGCAAGATTGGCGGTCGCTGCATTTTTTGGCACAACAATTTTTAGACTACGAACCGGGCATTCACTATCCGCAATTGCAAATGCAAAGTGGCACCACAGGGGTGCATACCATTCGTATTTACAACCCCATCAAAAATTCTGAAACACACGATAGCGAAGGCCTATTTATCAAACAATGGGTTCCGGAACTTGCCCATGTACCGGCAACGCTTATTCACGAACCGCACAAAATGAGTTTGATAGAACAACAGTTGTACCAATGTGTTATAGGCACGCACTATCCTTACCCTATTGTAGATGTAGAAGCAACAAGAAAAAGTGCAAGCGAATGGATGTGGCCCTTACAAAAGACCAATGAGGCCCCCGCCAAAACCCAAAAAGCCCTAGCACAGCAGTTGAGTTTGTTGTCGTAAAACAACCCTACCGCTATACAAAGGCTTACATATTTAACCCAACCCTTACCATACAAAATGGCTACAGCACCGTATAAAACACTGCGTTTGATTTTGGGCGACCAATTGAACCAACAGCACCAATGGCTGCAACAAGTAGATGCATCGGTGACTTATGTACTCATGGAAGTACGCAGCGAAACCGATTATGTAACGCATCACATTCAAAAAATTATCGGTTTTTTTGCCGCTATGCAGCAATTTGCTGCCGAATTGCAAGCGCAAGGTCATCAAGTAATATACCTTGCACTAAACGCCCCACACAATCTTCAACAGATTGACAAAAATTGTTTGCATTTAATCAACACCCACCACTTCACCCGATTTGAATACCAACTGCCCGACGAATACCGCTTAGAAGTATTGCTACAACAACTTACTGCCCAATTAACCATACCCGTTACCGTTGTTGATACGGAGCATTTTTATACTACAAGGAACGAGTTGTCAACGCTATTTGCAGGAAAGAAACAGTTTTTGATGGAAACTTTTTATCGCTACATGCGCAAAAAGCACCAAATACTAGTGGTAGATGGCCAACAACCGCTACACGGCAAATGGAACTTTGACGAGGCAAATCGCCAAAAGCTGCCGGCCAATCACCAACCCACCCCACCCTTGTTGTTCTCTAACAATGTAAGCCCTATTGTGGCCACTATTGCCCAAGCAGGTATTACATCTATTGGCAGTGTAGACGCATTGCATTTTTTTTGGCCCATCAACCGAGCCCAATCGCTGGAATTGCTCAATTATTTTGTTACAAATTGCCTGCCTTTGTTTGGTACTTTTCAGGATGCTATGGCACCGGGTGCCTGGTCGGTGTACCATTCCCGCTTGTCTTTTTCGCTCAACCTCAAAATGCTTTCGCCGCAAGAGGTGGTTAACAAAGCCATAGAAGCCTATACCCTTTATCCGCAACACATTGCTTACCACCAACTAGAAGGTTTTGTGAGGCAAATTGTGGGTTGGCGTGAGTATATGCGCGGTATGTATTGGATGCAAATGCCTACCTATGCTACCCATAACTTTTTGGGACATACGCAAAAGTTACCCACTTGGTTTTGGACAGGCAACACCCACATGAACTGTTTAAAACACACCATCCGTCAATCGCTTGAGTATGCTTATGCACACCACATACAACGTTTGATGATTACCGGCAACTTTGCCTTGTTGGCAGGTGTACACCCCACCGAAGTAGATGCGTGGTATTTGGGCATTTACATTGATGCGATTGAGTGGGTACAAATAACCAATACCCGAGGCATGAGTCAGTTTGCCGATGGCGGCATGATAGGTACTAAACCCTATGTAAGCACGGCCAACTACATCCAAAAAATGAGCCATTATTGCACCAACTGTCAATACAAACCCACCATCAAAACCGGCGACAAAGCTTGTCCTTTCAATAGTTTGTATTGGCATTTTCACCATCAACATGCGCCCTTATTAGCCAACAATCCACGCATTGGCATGACTTACACCCTTTGGAACAAAATGGATCCACAGCAGCAAAACGACCTTTTAGCTCAAGCAAGGTATTACTTGGAACATATAGAGGAATTGTAATAATGATTCAAAAGAAGATTTTAAGAGGGGCTGTGAACCACGCTTCCTATATCGGCAGTAGTTCAGGCTGCTAGCAAGTAGTCCTCGCACCCCAATCGCCCTTCGGTTGTTGGGGTGCTGTGGGCTACTTTGCAGCATCCTGCAGCCATTCATCTGCACTACAAAAAGCGGCTAATTGAATAAGTGTAACATTATTATAGTGGCTATTAGAAAACAGTTTACCTAAAACAGTTTATGATTCTGTGGTAAAGACCTATTGAAGTTTCTACTTTTGGGTGGACAAATTACTTAAGAGACTATTATTGCTGTTTTATTATCCCATGACAGAAAAGAAACATAGTTACACTCAAGCATTTAAGATTAAAGCAGTGGAGCTCAGCTAGCTCAAGGGCT
>JAIXOS010000017.1 GCA_027486695.1 Chitinophagaceae bacterium
AAGAAAAAGTACAATCCATGTACAAAGCAATAGCCGATTTAGGCAAAATTGATAAAGCATTGGTAACGCTCTATTTAGAAGACTACAGCTACAACGAAATTGGCGAAATGCTCGACATTACGCCCAACAACGTAGCTGTAAAAATGATACGCATCAAACAAAAACTCAAAGAAACCTCACAAAAATATTTCCAACAATAGCAAAACAGATTGTATGATAGACTTAGATGAACTTAAAAACGAGTTGCAAGCACAGCTTTTGCACAACTCTCCACACAAATCGGCCAACGATATCAATGCGTTTATTCATGCATCCACCAAATCGGTTTTGGGTAAACTCAAACGTGGGTTTTGGTTCGAGATAGCTTTTAGCATTGTTTGTACCATTGGACTCTTGTATTATGCACTTTGGGGCGGTTCCCTATGGGCACTCAAAATTTACTTTGGTACACTTGGCGGCATTTGTATTCCTATGGTCGTTATCGTTATTCTTTTATATAGGCGCATAGTTCAATTAGGTAGCACCACCCTACCAGTTAAGGCCAACTTGATATCTATTCGAAACATATTGGCTGAGTACACCAAGCGCTATTTACAAATCACGATGCTATTTCTACCATTATTTTTGATTTTTTCCGCCTCCTTGGGCTACATCGAAGGCAAAAACAATAGCATACCACAGTTAGATAAGTTGGTCGCACAAATACCTAGCGTTTGGTTGTTAATCACCTTTTTTGTGCTGTACATTGCTTTGGTTACCTGGCTTACGTATATATTCACCAAGTGGTACTTACACAAATTGTATGGCCAATACATTGCCGAGCTAGATACGTTAATTGCTGAATTAACTGAAACCGAAAGCCCTTAATAGGTAAGTGGCTAAAGCGTTACTACCGCATGGTGTGTAACCAGAAACCTGTAACAATGGCCTTTTTTGCACAAAACTTGTTGCACTAGTCTTGCCAATCAACCATTTTAACAGCCACTTTTACTTTGGATGATTGCTCTTTTATTGAAACAAGTATCGTATATTCGATTTTATAATATTGCCGCATGAGCCCTATATTAGAATTACAAAATTTACAAAAACATTATGCCAATCAAAAAGCGGTAGACAATGTTAGTTTTTCCATACAACAAGGAAGTATTTTTGGACTTTTGGGGCCAAATGGTGCCGGTAAAACCACCTTACTCCGCATGATAACGGGTATTTTTTTCCCCGATAACGGCAATATTATTTTAGATGGCAAGCCCTTTGATCCGCTCAACGACATCCTAAAAATCGGCTACATGCCCGAGGAACGTGGCTTGTATAAAAAAATGAAAATTGGCGAACAAGCTTTGTATTTGGCTCAACTAAAGGGCTTAACCAAGGCAGAGGCGATGGATAAAATAAAATACTGGTTTCAAAAACTGGAAATGGAAACTTGGTGGAATAAAAAAGTAGAAGACCTTAGCAAAGGAATGAGCCAAAAATTGCAATTTGTGATTACCGTGCTGCACCAACCCAAACTCATTATTTTAGACGAACCCTTTAGTGGATTAGATCCTGTAAATGCCAACCTGATTAAAGACGAAATATTTTCGCTTGCACAGCAAGGAAGTACCATTATTTTCAGTACGCACCGAATGGAACAAGTAGAAGAAATTTGTGACCACATAGTTCTAATGAACTTAGGAAAAAAAATATTGGATGGCAGTGTGGCCAATATCAAGCAGCAATTTAAACAGCATACCTTTAGCATTCAACTTGGGCAATTACCCAACAACCTGCTAGCAGAATCGTTCACTGTTCAAAACCAACAACAAAACAAACTGACCGTAAAAATCAATCCCGGTTACAACAGCAACGCAGTGCTACAACATTTTTTACAACAGGAATGCTTGATTGAAAGTTTTAATGAAGTACTTCCTTCGCTCAACGATATTTTTATACAATTGGTTCACAATAGCCACAGCACCACACGAGCATTTCAAATAGCTTAATAAGCAACCCAAACACCCTTCAAAACACGCTATTTTTATCACTATGAATAAAATTGTAACCATTGCACAAAGAGAGTTTTTGAGCCGGGTACAGAAAAAAACTTTTCTCCTTACAACCATACTGTTGCCATTAATCATTTTCGTTTTTTATGGAATGATTATTTATTTTTCCATCAAATCCACCGAAAACTTCCGCATTGCGGTTGCGGATAAGGCCAATATTTTTGAAGGCAAATTGAATGGCAAAGACAATGTTTCGTTTGTATTTGTGCCCAACGAAACCCCCGAAAGTTTGAAAGCCAAGGTAGTAGATAAAACCTACGAAGGATATGTTTACATACCCGAACATTTTTCGCTACAGAAACGAGATAGCTTAAAGTTAGTTTCCGGTAAAACAGTCGGACTCATTACCCGCGAAAACATTCAAAAGGTATTAAACAACACCTTAGAAGAAAAAAGGCTGCTTTCCTCCATGCAAATTTCCAAGTCGCAACTCGATAGCATGCAACAGGAACAACAAATTGCATTTGCTACCGTAGACGGCGTAGGCAACGACGATGCCAAAGTAGGCGTCAGCTTTGCCATGGGCTACGCCTCAGGATTTTTAATTTATATTATACTCTTTATTTACGGAACAATGGTGATGCGTGGTGTAATGGAAGAAAAAACCAACCGCATAGCAGAAGTAATTATCAGTAGTGTAAAACCATTCCAGCTAATGATGGGTAAAATTATTGGCATAGGAACGGTGGGTCTTTTACAGTTTTGCATTTGGATTACCTTGATGATTGGTTTAAACCTGCTGTTGCCACTGTTGTTTCCTCAATTTGCCGAACAAATGGCATCGCAACCCATACAGCCTGCGGGCGCACAAGCCATTAACGCAGTAAAAAGCAGCGGCCTCATTGGCACTTTTTTGTCGGGAGCCGAAAGCATTAACATGGGCATGATTGTAGCTTGTTTTATTTTCTACTTCTTGGGCGGCTACCTGCTGTATTCATCGCTATTTGCCGCCGTAGGTAGCGCGGTAAATGAAGATCCGCAAGATGCGCAAAGCCTGCTATTACCTATTACCATGCCCATCATATTTGCCATTGTTATCATGACCAAAGCCGTTAACGACCCTACAAGTGGCATTGCTTTGTTTGGCAGTTTGTTTCCACTCACTTCGCCAATTGTTATGATGGCTCGCATACCGTTTGGCGTGCCCGAAACAGTCCCTTATTGGCAACTGATTGTCAGTATGCTGCTGCTAGTGCTTGGCTTTATTGGCACTACTTGGTTAAGTGGCAAAATTTATAGGGTAGGCATACTCATGTATGGCAAAAAACCCACTTGGAAAGAAATGTGGAAATGGGCTTTTCGCCGCAATTAACCATCTATCAGTTTTGATTTTGCGTCACTTATCGGCTACACGGTAGCCTTTTTAGGGTTATGAGCCATAAGCCATTACTACTATTGGGCGACATGGGCGTTGGCACCGTTCAACAGTGTCAATTCTATGCTACCACCCTACCAATCGACCCTGCAGCTCCGGGTACTAATTCATACACCTGAGTAGCTTGAAGTCCTTTTTCAGTTCTGTGCGATACGTAAACAATGGCCGTATTGCTTTCGGCTGCTATTTTGTTAATTAACCGAACAATTGTTGCAGCTTGTGCATCGTCCAAACCGGCAGTGGGTTCATCGAGGATTAACAACGGCGGATGCTTTACCATTGCCCGGACTATTAAAATTTGACGTTGCTGTGCCGGCGAAAAAAACCGAAACGGACGATGTTTTTCGTTGAACAATCCCAATATTTGTAACCAACGTTGCGCAAATTTGATTTGTAATTCTGAGGGTACTAAGTACAAACCAACGGAATCAAAATAGCCTCCAATCACCATTTGCTCTATTGAATCGAGGCGTTCAAACTGTTGCACCAATTGTGGCGAAAAATAACCGATGTTTTTCTTGATATCCCAAATAGATTCACCGCTTCCTTTTTTCCTGCCAAACAACCACATATTTTGTCCATATCCTTTGGGGTTGTCTCCATTCAACATACTGAGTAACGTGCTTTTGCCGGCACCGTTAGGACCTTTTAGTTGCCAAAAACTATTTTGAACGATAGTCCAATTTATATTATTTAAAACTGGCCGGCCATCATATTGCACATTGACCTGTTGCAATACAATAAGGTTGCCCTCTTGAATAGGTATTTGTACCAAAGGTGGCGGCAAAGGCAGGTCAAAATCGGCCATTGCAATTGGAGCTATAGGTTGCAGCGTTGTAAACTGTTGCCTACTTTGCCAATTTTGTAAATAGCCTTTGGTATTGTATTCGGCCACCTTTTCTACAAAGGGGAGCAAATCGCCCATGCGGTAAAACAATTGTATGATGGTACACGATTCACTTAATTGCGTTAGCCGCTTTTGCAAATACAATACACTTTCGGCATCTACATTATCCCACAAATTGTCAAGAATCAAAATCGCCGGTTGTTGTGCTAGCAAATAAGCCAAAAAAGCTTTTTTGCGTTCCCCGCTCGACATAGATTGCAGGCTTTGATTGGTATGATTGGTCACCAAAAAACGATCGTGCTTTTGTTCCTCCTCAATAAATGCAGCAATCGCTTGTTCCGAAAAAACCAATACATTGTCTTTTGGCAAAGCCGTTTCTTGTATCAGCCATTTACCTAGTAGCAACTGCTCCAAAACCCATGAGACTTGTGTGTTTCCCGGCAAAAAAATTGCACAATGTTGTAACATATATTCACTTAATTAACACATATTTCAATTGACTAGAACCATTAAACCCTACAACCAACTGCCAATGCCGTACTTGTTCGTTAGTAGCCAAACTTATACCGCTTATCCTTATAATAGCTTGTTTGCAGCATTGGCTATACCTGTTCAATTGGCACAACCAATCGTTTTTTATTTTTTAATAATTTAGGCGGAATACAATCCAATATTTGCTGTTTCAACACTTCAATTATTTTGGTTTTCAAATAAGTACGATGGGTAATTAAACTCACTTCGCGTACCGGTGCCGGATGCTTAAAATA
>JAIXOS010000209.1 GCA_027486695.1 Chitinophagaceae bacterium
ATAATCCTGCATTTTACCTTGGTGTAACAAATGCAATTACACCAAACGAAAACTTGTTTTTTTCCATTAAATACCAACAAGGCGATTTTTATAGAATGGTCAATTTTAATCCTTGCCTAGGAATAGGTAAGCACCAACAAATAGTAGAATCGCAATCGCAAATGGAAGTTTATGGAAAAGGAGCACATCCCTATTACACAGGGCAAGGTGTAATAGATGGATGGCCGGAAACCAAGTATCAAATGCAATGGTGGAACAATGCCTATTTGAAAGATAAGGACCGTAAATGGCAAAAAAACAACACCGGATTAAGGGGGGTAAAAGATGTGTTGAAAAGCGGATTAATCAAAGGGGTTTGGGTTTGGGCCGAAGGCGGCGGATGGGATGGACCCTATGTGAAAAACGAAATATGGCTCGATTTAAATACCTACGTAGTAGGGCATTGGGCACAAAATACATCCAAAAGCGAACCTGCCTTGTTCGAAGAATTTGCTGAAAGAATAGGCTGCAAAGGTTTGAATACCGATTTATTCAGATCGCTATGCTTGCTGAGTGTGGAGGCGGTAAGAAAGGGTCAAATGAGCGACTTTACCGACAATGAAGTATGGTGGGCAAGGGACGAATATTTTTGCGCCGGTTACAATACCCGCATTCTGAACGATATTGTAAAAAAGCAAATGGAAAGTGTGGTCTTGGCCGAAAAAGCGGAGGCAACGGCCATGTGGTTGCAAATGGAAGCAATAGCCAAGCAATTACAAATTCAAGATACGATTACGTTGCATGCCATAAAAACATCTACCACTTATGGACGTATTAAATATGCATTGATAGAGCAAATGTGGTATTTGATGATAGCAAATGCGCAGTACCAAGCTACCAAAACCCTTAATACTGCCGAAGTAGCAGCACATCTGCAAAAATACGACGCCTTATGGACAGAGTGGAAACAGTTGGCGGCAAACAATACCGATTGCGCAAGTATTGCTACCGATTTGTCATTTAGAAAAGAAAGAAAAGGAAGTATTGGCGAATTGGCCGACAAGCTACGCGCTTTGGTAGCACCCGGAAAATAATACAATTGAATAAATTTTTGTTATGAAGAATGTACTTTGGCTTTTGTATTGTATGTGGGGTATACAGGTAATGGCACAAACCCCGTATACTACTACCCCAGAAATGTTGTTTGGCGATACCACTCGTATAGGTTTACCCTTTGCAAAAGATCCTTATGTAATTAAGTGGAATAAGCGTTACCTTATGTATTATACCATACCTGCACATAAAGATACTGCACATCCGGTAAAAGGGTGGGGAATAGGCATTGCCGAGAGCAAAGACCTTACCCATTGGGTAAAAATTGGTGAAATGGTGCCCGAAGCCGATTATGAAAAAAAAGGATTTTGTGCACCATCGGTATTGGTAATCAAAAAAGTGGTTCACCTATTTTACCAAACCTATGGCAATGGTACAAGGGATGCAATTTGCCATGCTACTTCTACCGATGGTATTCACTTTACTCGCAATGCCACTAATCCCATATTCAGACCAATAGGTAAATGGACATGTGGACGTGCTATTGATGCCGAAGTAGTGGCATTTAACGATCGGTATTACCTGTTTTTTGCCACACGCGATCCTGCTTATAGTATACAAATGCAAGGGGTAGCCGCCACCAAAAATTTACAAACCAATTTTAATAGAGGCGAATGGAGTTTGTTGGCAGATTCTTCTATTATGAAACCGGAACTAGCTTGGGAGGGGAAATGTGTAGAAGCGGCGTCGATATTGGTAAGGGGCAAGCAAATGTTTATGTTTTATGCCGGTAATTACAACAATGCCCCACAGCAAATTGGTGTAGCCAAAAGCACCGATGGTGTGCAATGGAAACGTTTATCGGTAGATCCTTTTTTACCGGTAGGTACCAAAGGCACTTGGAATGCTAGCGAGTCGGGGCATCCGCACATATTTAAAGATGACGATGGTAAAACCTATTTGTTTTATCAAGGTAACAATACCAAAGGCAGAACATGGAATTTGTCTAAAGTAGAAGTCAAATGGAACGATGTTGGGCCCTATTTGATAAAATAAAGTTCAAGTAGGTACTGTAGCCGAAGGGCTGCGGGGGGTAAAGGGTTTAGTGCGCCATCCTGCAAGGTGGCGTACCGAAGCAAAGCGAAGCCCGACACCACCCGAACCGCAGTTGCCAAAAACGGATTAGCTCACAGCCCCTAATAAAAATAAAAAAAGCAGATTAGTTATGAAAAAAACAGCGTTGATGTTGATGGCATGTGTGTTGTGCATTAGCCAAAGTATGGGTCAGGTATCTACCAAACAGGATCGTATGGCATGGTGGAAAGAAGCCAAATTGGGCATGTTTATCCATTGGGGTTTGTATTCGGTGCCCGCCGGTGTGTGGAATGGCAAAGAAACCAAGAATATTGGTGAATGGATTTTGAACGATTTAAAAATACCCGTTGCTGAATATAAAAAATATGCAGAACAGTTTAATCCAACCAAGTTCAATGCCGATTTTGTGGTTAAAATGGCCAAAGAGGCCGGCATGAAATACATTGTTATTACGGCCAAGCACCACGAAGGATTTGCCATGTTTCAATCGGTAGATAAATTTAATATTATTGATGCTACACCGTTTAAACGGGATGTGATTAAAGAAATGGCTCAGGCCTGCAAAAAATACAAAATACCCTTTGGCATCTATTATTCACAAGCGCAGGATTGGACGCATCCGGGTGGTGCATCATATGGTAAAAAATGGGATAGTGCTCAAATCGGGAGCATGGATAAATACATAGATGAGGTTGCTGTGCCACAAGTAAAAGAATTACTGTCCAAATATGGTCCTATATCGGTTTTTTGGTGGGATACGCCAGCCGACATGAACAAAGAAAGAGCGACTAAAATATTGGAAGTGATGAAATTGCAACCCAATATAATCCAAAACGACCGCTTGGGTGGTGGCTTTGAAGGCGATTTAAAAACCCCGGAACAATACATACCCGAAACCGGTTTGCCCGGTGTAAATTGGGAAAGTTGCATGACCATGAACGATACATGGGGCTTTAAAAAGAATGACCACAATTGGAAAAGTACCGAAATGTTGGTGCGCAACCTAATTGATATTGCCTCAAAAGGGGGGAACTATTTGTTGAATGTAGGGCCTACTAGCGAAGGCGAAGTGCCCAAAGAAAGTATCGACCGATTACAACAAATGGGTAAATGGTTGGCCGTTAATGGAAAAGCGATTTATGGCACTAGTGCTAGCCCATTCAAGAAATTTAGCCTTGGTAGATGCACTCAAAAAACAATCAATGGAAAACATTATTTATACTTCCATATATTCAATATGCCTACCGACGGCAAAATACAAATACAAGGTTTGGGTAGTACGGTAGCAAACATTGTAGCTGTTGCTGATGCCAAGAAAACACCTATCCCTTTTACGCAAAATGGCGCAGCACTTAGTATAGATGTAGCTAAAGTTACTACTACAGCCTATGCTACTGTATTGGAAGTAGCTTTGAAGAACGAAGTATTGGTATATAACGAGCCCGAAATAACAACCGAAAATAACCTATTTGTAAAACAACTTGAAGCCAAGATGAGCAATAGCATCAAAGATGGCATTGTGCGTTACACAACTGATGGCACAGAACCTACTGCCACCTCTACAATGGCCGGTGAAGTAATAAAAATGACTGCTAATAAAGATGTAGTCATCAAAGCAAAAACTTTTGTAAACAATCAGCCTGTTACCGAAACAGTTATTGTTCCTTTTACTTATGCAATAGAAAAAAAGGCCATTAACGTTGGTAATCCACAGTTAGGTATTGCCTATCGGTATTTTCATGGCACTTGGGGTAAATTGCCCAATTTTAATACCGAAAAAGTAATAGCCAATGGTGTTACCAATGCAATATCATTAGCAAAAAAACAACGAAATGATAATTATGGATTGGAGTTTTCAGGATTGGTAAAAGTACCACAAAGCGGTATATATACTTTCTATATAGCTTCGGACGATGGTAGCAAATTAAGAATAGACGATGAAGAGGTAGATAATGATGGCACACACGATGTGAAAGAAAAGAAATTGCAAGTTGCATTACAAGCAGGCTATCATACCATTCGGGTACAATATTTCCAACAAAGTGGTGGTGCCTCCTTGGAGGTTAAATGGAAGAGCGATAAAATAGCCAAAGCTACGCTACCTGCCAATGTATTGTATAACTATTAGTAAAAAAATAATTGTGAAACATTTCAGCCTTGCTTTAGGAATACTATGCCTTTTTTGTATAGGCATAAAAAGTCAATTATTGGGACAGTCAACAGTAGGTAGCAATACGCCTTTGCCTGCTACCCAACTAGCTGCACCAAAATCGGGGCTTCGGTATTCGTACTACGAGGGCGTTTGGGATAAAGTAACGGCACATGCCACCGCAAAAGTGCTGAGTCAAGGCATTGCATCAGGTATCAATTTAAATAAAGCGAAAGAAGAAATCAATTACGCATTAGATTTTGAAGGGTATTTGCTAGTGCCCCAGACAGGATTGTACGAAATAACACTCAATTGCGATGATGGGGGTATCTTAAAAATTGATGACTCGGCAGAAATTAACCACGATGGCATACATATGGCCTATGAAAAATCGGTAAGTGTAATGCTCGAAAAAGGCTTTCATCGGTTGCAGCTTAGTTATTTTCAAGGCGAGGGTACTTCGGTACTTGAGTTATATTGGAAAGTTGGCAATGGAAAAAAAGTACTTATTCCTAAAACGGCCTATTTTCACGATGCCGAAAACAAATGATTATTTTTTAGATACAAATGAAATAAAACTGGAATGAAAAAAATAAATAAGTGCCATTTTTTTAAGCAAGTACCATTGTTTTTGACGATGGCACTTTTGACCAATCTGGTGACCTCTGTCGATGCGCAAAAGTTGCCATTCATTATGGATATGGTACACAATAACCCTGGCGAAAAACCTTTTGTTACCAAATACAACAATCCAGCTTTTTTACAACAGCAGCAATTCAACGGAAAAGTGGTACAATGGCTAATGAATACGGCAATTAATTACGATTCATTCGAAAAAGGCATTGTTCCGGTAGGTTCAAAAGAAAGAATTTGGATAGAAAACAAAGCCAAAGATATTGATGTACAATTACAGGCTTGTGAGTCAGCCGGTTTACCGGTATATGCTTTTACCGATTTCTTAGTTTTTCCACAGTCTATTTGGGAAAAGTATGGTGCAAGCATTCAACAAACAGTCGTGGATGGTGATGCCTCGCACGCAGAAGCAAAAAAATATAGAAAACCCGACATTCAAAGAACCGTAACACAACAATTGTTGATAGCGCAAATCAATGAATTGTTTTTGCGTTTTCCGGCTTTGGACGGTCTTGTATTGCGCTTTGGCGAAACCTATTTACACGATGCGCCTTTTCACTCTGGCAATAGTCCTATCAGCAATGATTACCAGCAAAGTATCAAGGACCACATTACTTTAATCAATATTTTGAGAGAGGAAGTATGTATCAAACGCAATAAAGTATTGTTTTACCGTACTTGGGATTTTGGAGATAAATTTCACAACAACGGTAAATATTACTTACAAGTAACCGATGCTATAACGCCCCATCCAAATTTGTTTTTTTCGATAAAATACCAACAAGGCGATTTCCACCGGATGCATCCTTTTAATCCGGCACTTGGTACAGGAAAGCACAAACAAATTGTGGAATCGCAATCGCAAATGGAAGCCTATGGAAAGGCAGCTCACCCTTATTACACTGGTAAAGGGGTGATTGATGGATGGCCGGAAACGAAGTACGAAATTGACCACCACAACAGTGCTTTTACCGGTCGTTTAAACAAGCCGGGAAATCCAAGGGGATTGAAAGATATTTTGTCCAAAAAATTATTATCAGGCGTAATGACTTGGAGCCACGGTGGTGGTTGGCAAGGCCCCTATGTAGAAAACGAAATTTGGATTGATTTAAATACATATGTGGTAGCTCATTGGGCACTTGATACCCGAAAATCAGAAGAAGAGATCTTTCAAACTTTCTGCGATTCACTAAAAATGTCTGCACAAGATGCCGATATATTCCGAAAAATAGCACTTACAAGTATTGAGGCGGTACGCAAAGGACAATTGTGCAGCTATACCGAAAACAATGTTTGGTGGACGCGCGATGAGTATTTTTCGTGTGGTACCAACAATAAGATTGTTAAAAAAATTGTAGAAAGCGGTAACGATTTGGCCCAAAAAGTATTGGCCGAAAAGGCAGAATCGGTAGCTATGTGGTTACAAATAGAAAATATGGCCAAGCAATTGCAATTAAAAGATTCTAGTTTACTCACTGCTATACAAGTTTCGTGTACATATGGAAGAATCAAGTTTCAACTGATAGAGCATATGTGGATATTGATGTTGGAAAACGGCAAACAAGGGTTGCAACTGCCAATCAACAAAAGTGCTATTCAATCGGCAATCACCGCCTACGAAGCCCTATGGGCTGAGTGGAAAGAATTGAAAAAGCAGCAGCCGTTATGTGCAAGTTTGTATTCCGATTTGGCATTCAGGAACGACAAACGCAATAGTGCACGCGAATTAGTTGCTCAAATGAAGGCTTTGTTAAAATAAATCTGGTTAACATCCAATACCCATTTTAGAAACATTTGTATACCCTGTCCATGTAATGGATAGGGTATTTTTACATACGGTATTCTTACATAATTGGAATTGATTGCTAAATCTAATTACGGCTTTATGAAAAAAAAATGTACACTATTGTTTTTTTGTGTTTTCTCGTTCTTTGTTTGTGCTAATCTATTTCTCTCTAAACTTTCAGCTCAAACATTTGGTAACGTGGTAATGGGCGGTGGTGGTTATGTTACCGGTATTATTACCTGCCCAACAGAGAAAAATTTAATTTATGCCAAAACAGATGTTGGTGGTGCTTATCGTTGGCAAGATTCTACAAAGTCGTGGATACCGCTGCTCGATTGGTGCGGAGTTACTTCGTATCAAGGTGTTATGAGTTTAGCTGTAGATCCGCAACTGCCAAATAGACTTTATATTCTTGCTGGAACCAGTTATTGGAATGGAGGGGCTACCGCCATTTTGCGTTCTGACGATTATGGCAAAACATTTAAAATATCTGAGGTCACCAGTCAGTTTAAAGTAAACGGCAATGGTGCCAATAGGCAACAAGGAGAACCTCTGATGGTAGATCCTAATAATAGTAATGTTATTTATTGCGGCAGTCGTGCCAATGGTTTGTTCAAAAGCACCGATGCAGGTGTAACTTGGAAATTGGTAGATACAAGCTGGACAGGTACTAGCAATGTTCCTTTTGTAACGTTCAATAAATTTGCCAAACAAGGCAGTGTTTCCAAAAATATTTTTGTAGGGGTGCTTAAAGCAGCGCCCAATTTGTACCAAACCAATGATGGGGGAGTTACTTGGACGCCGATGGTGGGAGGCCCAAATTCGGACACGTCGTTACGTCCGCAGCGTTGTGTTATGGCCAACGACAGTGTTTTGTATGTTACCTATACTAAGTTGAGTTCTTGGGGTGGCGCTATTTGGAAATACAATCTAAAAACGAGGCGTTGGGCTAATATTTCGCCAATGGGTAATAATGCCTATTGTGGCATAAGTGTGGATAATCAAAATCCTAAACGGTTATTGGCTACTACTTTTGGCAGTTGGCAAAGGCAACCTTGGGGTTTTGGCGATAGGGTTTTTGTAAGCGAAAATGCAGGCGTCTCTTGGCTTGATTTATTCGGGCAAAATAGGGTTGCAATGAACAATAATGGATTTCCCTGGGCTACCGGTCATGCTTTGCATTGGGCTAGCTCTGCCGAAATAGATCCTTACAATTCCAATCGTGCTTTTGTAACTTCCGGAAATGGTATTTTTGCAACTGAAAACTTACTGGATTCCATAAATGTATGGAAGTTTATGGTAAAGGGATTGGAAGAAACCGTACCTGGCGATGCAATAAGTATTCCCGGTGGTAGGTTTGTTTCGGTAATCATGGATTTGGACGGGTTTGTTCACAACAATATTTACCAAGCACCCAACAGTAGGCACAGTCCGGCAATGGGATCCACGGGTTGTATTGCCTTTGCTGCAAAAAACAAAAATTTTCTGGTAAGAGCATCAAGTAAAAGATATTACTCTACCAATCAAGGTGCTAGTTGGACGGCTTATGCAACCGATCCGGATCCGGATACAACCTTACGGGGTGGCAGAATAGCTTTATCGGCCAATGGCAGAACTTCCTTATGGTCGGTGAATAAAACAACCTATCGAACCAACAATTGGGGGCTCACTTGGGATACTGCTGTGGGGTTGGGTTTCAATTTTAGTCCTTTGGCCGATCCTGTAAACGCTGCCAAATTTTATGCGTACAATAGTGGCGATGGTTATATGTATGTTAGTTTGGATAGTGGTAAATCCTTTGCTAGAAGAGGGTTTGCAGCTCGTGGTGGTGGCAAATTGCCAAGGGTGAATTTGGCGGTAGAAGGGGATATTTGGTTACCGCTGAACAATGGAGGGTTACACCATTCCATCAACTCCGGGGCGTCGTTTAGTAAACTTTCCTCGGTGGCAGTGTGTAATGCTGTTGGTTTGGGAAAAGCAGCTGTTGGCGCATCTTATCCCGCTATTTATATTTGGGGTAGACCCACCACAGCTACTGTAAATGGCTTGTATCGTTCTATTGATGCAGGTGCTACTTGGATAAGAGTAAATAATGATTTGCATCAATATGGGGGGATTGCCAATGGACAGTTTGTGCTGGGCGATGAAAATGTATTCGGTCGTGTGTACATGAGTACGGCGGGTCGTGGTATTGTGGTTATTGAAACCGCGAATATGGCTTCGCCGTTGCCGGTTACTTGGTTGGATATAAATGGAGTTTATGAGCAACAACAAGTGAACTTGCAATGGAAAACCACTAACGAAATCAATAACCAAGTTTTTGAAGTGCAGCGCTCTATAGATGGATTGTCTTTTGTAACTATCGGCTTTGTAAATAGCAAAACTGTACAACAGCAGGTAAATGCCTATCAATACAGCGACGCAGTTTTGCCTGTTGATGTAGAACAAGTATTTTATAGGTTGAAGCAAGTGGATAAAAATGGTGCAAGTACTGTCTCTAAAGTGGTAGCCATCCAAATTTCAAGATCAAAACAATACTATGTCAAAGCCATCAATCCTTTTAGTAAGTCGTTGAGTATACAGGTAACAAGCTCTAAAGCACAGCAAGCAAATGTACAATTGTTGTCGGCTAGTGGGTTATTGGTTGCACATTTCCAAACCACATTACAGCAGGGCAATCACTCCTATACATTCTCACAACTGCCACATTTGGAGTCGGGTGCTTATGTGTTAAAGGTGCTCACCGCAACGGGAGTATGGGTACAACAATTAGTAAAACAATAAATGATTTATTGGCATTTTTGAAAAGTACCTTTAGTTCTTTTGATATGGCTTTGAACCTGTTAACATTTAATGGATGTGATATAAACAAAACGAACCTGATGCATTCGTACATTCAACTACTTTCGTACAAAAAAAGATGAGCGCTTGCCGTCCTTTGTATCGTATTGCCGGTGTGTTTTATTTGCTTTTACTATCTACAGTAACTGTTACTGCGCAACGCGATTTTAAGTACCGCAGTTTAACTAATACTGTACATTGGCCTTCCTTTTTAGGACGCAACGATATGCTTTGGAGTCAATTACCCACCAATTGGGACAATGCTCCTTTTGTGGGTAATGGAACATTAGGAACCATCTTTTGGTACAATCAAAACAAAGCCAAATGGCATTTCGAAATTTCTCGTGGCGATCTTTACGACCATCGAAATGCTACCAATGGTTTTTCCGGTTTACATGCACAATGCCGACTACCCAATGGGCACTTCGAATTGGGTTTTGCAGGAAAAACTGCAAAAGCTACTGGCAATATGCGCCTACAATTGTGGAATGCAACCGTGAATGGCAAACTGCAACTAGGAACCGATACCATCAAAATGAGCTGTTTAACTTTGGCTCATACCAATGTAATTGTGTTGCAACTTGAAGGCGCTTTAATTCCAGAATTACAATGGAAACCCGATTCTGCTAAATCAACCCGAAATGCTAGTCAGCTGAAAAAAGTGCCCTTGATTGCGTATCCTGCTCAAGTTGTACAGCAAATAGCAAGCGATACTTGGGTAAGTACGCAAAACATGCCCGAATCGGCGGTTTACAACAATCAAGGCAATGGAGAAGGCCAATATGCTACTGCGTGGAAGGTGGTACGTGTAAACCAACAAACCACAAGGATATTCATTAGCATGGGGTTTTCTTATCCGGGCACTACCGCTTCTGCGGAGGCGCTTGCCGCTATACAGCAAGTAGCCACTTTGCCCATAGAACAAGTGCTACAACAGCACGAAAATTGGTGGCACCAATATTATAGCAAAAGCTTTGTGTCAATACCCAATGCCGTAATGGAAAGTTACTATTGGATTCAAATGTATAAAATGGCGTCGGCATCGCGGCAGGGTGGCCCAATTACCGATTTAATGGGACCTTGGTTTCGATACACAAGTTGGCCTGCTATTTGGTGGAATCTCAATGCACAGCTTACCTATTGGCCCTTTTACACTGCCAATCATTTGCCGGAGGCAGAACCTGCCATACAAACCTTGTGGCAAAATAAGCAAATGCTCGAGAAAAATGCTTGGCCGGTAATTGGCGGTTATGCTATTGGTAGGGCAAGTGCTCCCAATTGTGCATCGCCGGTGGGTAGCGAAGTAGGCAATCTGCCGTGGATGTTACACAATTTGTGGCTCCATTATCGATACAGTATGAACGATACATTGCTGAAAACGCGTGTGTATCTACTCATGAAGGGGGCTTTTAAATATTTGCAACACATTGTAGTAAAGCAGCCTGATGGTTCGTTGACTTTGCCCAAAACGGCATCGCCGGAATATACCGATGGCGTGGAAAATTGCAACTACACAATTGCGTCTATCAGGTGGTTGGCCAATACCATCATTGCTGCCGACAAACGATTGCATGCCAACGATACAATTGTACCGCATTGTCAAAATATGTTGGCTAAGTTGGTGCCTTATCAGCAAGATGCTACAGGCTTTATGGTGGGCAAAAACATGCCTTTTGTACAGTCACATAGGCATTGGTCGCACTTGTTCATGATGTATCCTTTTTACGAATACACTTGGGAAAATCCAGAGCAAACGGCTATCATGCAGTTGTCGTTACAAAATTGGGTAAGCAAATCACAGGCTTTTGCCGGTTTTTCGTGGATGGGTGCTGCTTCTATGTTGGCTGCTGCTAATAGAGGCGATGAGGCCCTTGCTTTTTTGGAAACGTTTTTACAAAAATCTACGTTGCCCAATACCATGTACCGCGAAGGCAGTCCCGTAATTGAAACGCCTTTGGCATATGCCCGTACCGTTCAAGAAATGCTGCTCATGAGTCACGGCAATTTGTTGCGCATTTTTCCTGGCGTACCTGCTAAATGGACCAACATTGCCTTTGCCGATTTAAGAGCCGAAGGCGCATTTTTGGTATCGGCAAGCCGAAAAAATGGGGTTACACAATTTGTTCAAATCCACAGCCTGGCGGGCGAACCTTGTTTAGTAAAAACCGATTTAGGGAAGTCGATAATGACTAAAGGACATAGAAAATTCAAACTCACCAACAAAGGAAATGGCATTGTTGAAATTGACTTAAAAAAGGGCGAAACGGTGACTTTGTATGGTTCAAAAATTATGGCGACGCCCGAAGTAGGGGCGGTGGCTACAGTGGGCAACAGCAATCCTTGGGGTGGTAGTGTTCCTGCGATGCCCTAAAGTGGGGGC
>JAIXOS010000485.1 GCA_027486695.1 Chitinophagaceae bacterium
CATCAAGATCAGTAGGATTATATAACTCAACATAATCATTCGTGAATGGTGCGCCAGTATTTCCTCCACCACCATAAATTTGGCTTATGGTAACATGTGTTGCCTGACCAAAGCTTAGTGAAGCTGAAAAAACTGCAATAATTGTAATAAATTTTCTCATAAATTTTAGTTTTTGATTTACTTCTCTGCAATTTAAGGCTAAACCACAAGTTTTACAAAATATTTTGGGTTAACTTTTTAATATCAATTAAAAAAGAGCCTATTTGCAGTCATTTTGTATCTTCATTTGCCCATAATAGCTCCATTAATGAAATTTTCACTCGCTTTTGTTATATTATCAATAATTTCTATCAACAGTTTTGCACAGCAAAATGCCTTTATTTCGGGTAGTGTGATTAACGAAAACAATATTCCGCTCGCAAATGCCTCTATTCAATTGCTACACATACAAAAAGGCACTATTTCCAACAACAACGGCTCTTTTTCCCTCTCCGTTCCGGCAGGCAAAGCTATTGCACTCGTCATTTCCTATGCGGGCTACCAAACCGTTCAAAAAAAAAAAAAAAAAAAAAAGGGTGATACCACCAAAATAACAGTTCAACTTTCCACCAAAATTACCCAACTAGCAGATGTTACCGTAAAGGAAGACAAAGGACGTAAAGAAATTGGCCGTATCAATATCGACGCCTCTAATTCACTAGTTAATCCCTCTCCTATCAGCGGTATTGAAAGTTTGATAAAAGTAATCGTGGGCAGCAACAACGAACTTACTTCGCAATACAATGTGCGTGGCGGCAGCTACGACGAAAACCTGATGTATGTTAACGACTTTGAAGTGTACCGCCCCTACTTGGTACGCAGTGGTCAACAAGAGGGCTTGAGCTTCATCAATCCCGAACTTACCGGCAATGTCAAATTTTACAATGGCGGCTTTGCAGCCAAATATGGCGATAAAATGAGTAGCGCTTTGGACATTACTTATCGCAAACCCAAAAACCAATCGGGCAGTGCTTACATGGGCTTATTGGAACAAGGCATACATTTGGAAGGCAGCAGCACTAAACACAAAACCACTTATTTAATTGGTGCGCGCAACCGAAGCAATCGCAATTTATTGAGCAGTCAAGATACCAAAGGCAATTACATCCCTTCTTCTGCCGATTTGCAGGCACTTATCACCTACCAAGCATCGGCTAAATGGATGTTGGAGCTTTTGGCCAATACTTCTACTACTAAATTTACTTTTTTCCCCGAAGAAAGCAAACTCACCTCATCGGTATTTACTCCCTTTTATTCTGCCAATTTAGGTCTTGATATTTATTTTCAAGGACAAGAAAGAGATGCATATACAACACGCTTTTTGGGAGCTTCGGCTACGTACCAACCTGCCAAAAACCTGAAACTCAAATGGATGTTGAGCTATTTTGGCAATAGCGAACAGGAAAATGTAGACATTACGGGTGCTTATTTGTTTGGCGATAGAAATTTTGACAAAAGCAGTTCCTCCTATGGCCTTATTACCAACCCGCTTGGTGCCGGTGTATACCAAAATTATAGTCGCAACAAACTTACTATTGACGTATGGAATGCCACCCTGAAGGGCAGTTACGACCATGGCAACCATGCCATACAGTGGGGCAACAGCATTGACAGATATACCATTTCGGACAAACTGAACGAATGGCAATACAACGATAGCGCGGGCTATTCCCTCCCCTACACTATCACCCACTTGCCTTTGTATAGTGTACTTAAAAGCAGGCTACACCTCAATATTACCCGCTTTAGTGGCTATGTTCAGGACAATGTGCAACTAAAAAACAACACCGATGCCGTTCTTCAAATGGGCGTTAGGTACAACTACAATACGCTTAATAACGAACTATTGGTATCGCCACGATTGGGCATTGCTTTTAAACCGCGCAGTTGGAAGCGCGATGCGATTATCAAAGCCTCGGCGGGGGTATACCAACAACCGCCTTTTTATCGCGAATTGCGCCGATACGATGGCTCGGTAAATACGGCCCTAAAAGCACAAAAAAGTTGGCAACTGAGTACGGGTATCGATTACAACTTTGCCCTTTTTCAACGGCCGGCAAAACTGACTACCGAAATGTACTATAAAAACATGACCGATGTAGTGCCGTACGATGTAGACAATGTACGCATTAGGTACTTTGGCCAAAACCAAGCCAAAGCCTATGCAGTAGGTTGGGAAACCCGCCTTTATGGCGAATTGGTGAAAGATGCAGAAAGTTGGGTGAGCTTTGGATTGATGCGCACGCAGGAAAAAATAGCCAATTTTAGCTACCAACAATACAAAAATGCTGCCGGCGAAATCATCAAAGCCAATACCACCGACCAAGTGATTGCCGACAGTGTAACCACACAAGTAGGTTGGGTACGCCGGCCCACCGACCGATTGGTTACGTTTGGTATGTTTTTTCAAGACTATTTAAGCACCAATAAAAACATTAAGTTTTACCTAAATGCCTTGTACGGTAGTAATTTGCCGTACAATATTCCCGGCAGTGTAAAATACCGCAATGCCCTTACCATTGACCCCTATTTGCGTATAGATATGGGCTTTAGTGCTTTATTGCTTGATGCTGCCAAGAAACAACACCGTAGTCATTCGCCCTTTAAAGATGTACAAAGCATTTGGGCAAGTTTTGAAATTTTTAACCTGATTGACCGTGCCAATACCATTAGTTACTTACTCATCAAAGATTTTAGCAACAATACCTATACCATGCCCAATAGGCTTACAAGTAGGCTTGTAAATGTAAAGTTGGTGGTACGTTGGTAAGGGCTTGCGCAATGTTTTTTTGCTTTAGGATAATCAAAACCTCATCAATGTTGCTGTATACAAACCTTCACAAAAGCCAATGGACACTTTGCGGAAAACTTGGCACATAATGGGTTGGCGCAATGCTTACAGTAGCTTGCAGCAAGACACTGTTTTGTAAAATGTAAAGTACCCTTCCCTGCCACTTCCTTTCCTTCTATCTATTGTTCAAACTTTTACCTCAATTGCTACCTCCTACCTCTATTTAAACACTTAGGTAGTATTGCAAGCTCCAATACCAAGTTATTAATACCGCCAAGCCGTATGCTTTAGCCTTTGATTTCACCGGGCATTATGCACAATTATTAGCCAATGGATTGACGAGGATTTATTTCATTGGCTTGTTAAAAAATTCGGTAGAAAACAAGGTTGTTTTTGCAGCACAAAATGCGACATATTGAAGAGGCATTCATTTCCCGAGTTCGGCTCCAAACCAAGCTATCGTAGTACTCAATAGAACATTTCAACTGCACCTTAACTACTTTAAATATATTTTCGTAGTTCAACCTAGTTTTACCAAATAGTAACGGCAATGGGCTATCGCATTACAAAATATATCTTTCTTTTCTGCACTTACTTTTTTCTGCTAGCGGCATATACTTTTTCAAGTGCTCAAAGCACAAATAAGGGCATCTACATTGTTAATTCAAATACAAAAGTTCCGCTGCAAGATGTTAGTGTACAATGCCTAGATGTTCCTTTCCATGCAATTACCGACGACAACGGTTTTATAGATTTGAAGCTATTGCCAAAAGGTGCAAAAAAGGTATTGGTATCGTGCATAGGCTACCAATTGGACACGATAGCAATTGCTACACTTTCCTTTACTAAAAACAACACTGCTATTGTTTATTTAAGTCCCAAAGTGGCTAGTTTACAAGAAATTAATGTGACTACCTCGTCCAATAAAGGAATATTTAAAACCATTAGCAATTTAGATATTCATTTACGACCTATCAGTAATTCACAAGAAATATTGCGAATGGTGCCCGGCTTATTTATTGGCCAACATGCAGGTGGCGGTAAAGCAGAACAAATTTTTTTACGCGGCTTTGACCTTGACCACGGTACCGACATCCATATTTCTGTAGACGGAATGCCGGTAAACATGGTAAGCCACGCTCACGGACAAGGTTATGCAGATCTACATTTTGCAATACCTGAATTGATAGACAATGTATATTTTAACAAAGGCCCCTACTATGCCGACAAAGGCAACTTTACAACAGCCGGTTTTGTGGCTTTTAACACAAAAGATTATTTAGAAAACAATTTTGCAAAACTAGAAGGCGGACAGTTTGGTACGTATCGTGCTGTTACGGGCATCAATTTGTTAACCACCAAAGGCGATAGAAGAAACCAAAGTTTGTATTTGGCAGGTGAGGGTTTCTTTTCCAAAGGCTATTTTGAAAGTCCGCAGAATTTCAAACGTTTCAACGGCCTACTCAAATACCATGGCAGCCTGAATGCAAACAATACTTTAACGGCTATGCTGAGCGGATTTACGAGTAAGTGGAACGCATCGGGACAAATACCCGACAGAGCGGTAGCAAGTGGCTTAGTGGGTTTTTATGGCGCAATAGACAACACGGAAGGCGGCAAAACCTCAAGACACAATGCACAAATAACCTTGCAAACCAAGCTTGCAAACAACGGCATACTGCGTAATCAACTGTATTTCAGCAGCTACCAATTTGAATTGTATTCCAACTTTACTTTTTTTAAAGAAGACCCTGTAAATGGCGACCAAATAAGGCAAAAAGAAAGTAGAAATATGGTTGGATACAATGGTTCGTACCAAAAAGCGTTTGCTATTGGCAACGTAAAAACGGAAACAAAAGCAGGTATACAAGTCCGCTACGACGCAATAGACAACATTGAATTAACAAGAACCCAAAATAGAACTACCAATACCGCGGCACTAATGCTTGGAGATGTGAACGAATGGAATACAGGGGCTTATTTTGCGCAATCCTTTTCCTTTACCAAAGCACTTGACGTTACAGCAGCATTGAGAGCCGATTATTTTACCAACCGCTACCAAGACCAATTGGCATTGCAAATACTTTCGTCTCATTCTACCATCTTAAGTCCCAAACTCAATATGAACTATCGCATCAACGATAAAATACAGTTGTACCTCTACAATGGAAGGGGATTTCATAGCAACGATACAAGGGTTGCCGTACAGCAAAATGGCAAAAAAGCGCTGCCACCGGCTTATGGAACAGATTTGGGCGGTGTATGTAAACTGGGTAAAAAATTGGTATTGCAAACGGCATTTTGGTATTTGTGGCTCGACCAAGAGTTTGTATATGTAGGGGATGAAGGCGTTGTAGAAGCCGGTGGACAAACCCGAAGAATAGGTTTTGACCTTTCGGCTAGGTACGAAGTGGCAAAAAATTTATTTGCCGATATGGACGTAAGTTTAGCCAACCCTAGGGCAATTGGTGTAGCAAAAGCAGCTAGTTATTTGCCCTTAGCACCACGATTTACAAGTGTGGGTGGACTTACCTATAAAAAAGAACAGGGTTGGAATGGTAGCTTACGTTACCGTTTTATGAGCAATAGGCCGGCCAATGAAGACAATTCGGTGGTGGCCAAAGGCTATATGGTGGTAGATGCCGCAATAAATTACACCCAACCCAAGTGGGAAGCGGGTTTGTTTATTCAAAATTTGTTCAACACCCAATGGAAAGAAACCCAATTTGACACCGAAAGCCGATTGCAAACAGAAACCACACCGGTATCGGAAATTCATTTTACACCGGGCACGCCTTTTTTTGCAAAATTGGGTTTTACGGTATTTTTTTAATCCACTGCTGCCGCCTAGTCACAAAAAAAACGGCCTTACAAGCGTAAGACCGTTCCACTAACAACAATGAGCAATACTATGGGGGTTATGTGTTAGCTGTTATTGGTGCCGGTTTAATGCCTCCGGCAAGTAAGTTGGCTTTGGCTATGAGTTCGTTTACTTCGTTAATAGTGGTTTCGTAATCGGCAGTGGGTGTTTTATCGTACACGGCTGTTTGGTACCTACTTTCCAATAATTTGATCAAATTTTGGTACAGCGCATCGGTTTTTTTGCGAATAAGGCTAAAACTCTCTATGGATTTATCTGCCGAAGTATCTACAATTCTTTTGCTGTACAAACTAGCAAATTCCGCATTTACCGTACCCAATTGGGTTATCCAAAGGGTGCCGTTGAGGGCAGCAAGCGCCACTTTTCGGTCATTGTTGTCGGCAATACCAGTTACTATTTGTGTAAGGATGGTGGTTTCGGCCAAATGCGATTGGGTATTGATGTTTTTGCCAAAACTGTTTACATAGCGCAACAAATCCTGTGCATGATTGGCTACTGCCGCATCGGGATAAAACGACATACTGTCTAAAAACTTTACAAAATTGCTGATTAGGGTATCGCGCTCTCTATCCAAGGTATTTAATTGCTTGGTAATTGTGCTACTCTTTTCCTTGTCCAATGCGGCTTGCAGCCTTGTAAAACTGTTGAATAAATTGGTTACTGAAGCCGTTACTTTTAGCTTATCGGCATTGTTTTTTTGTATCAATGCGACCAATTGCTTTAAAAATTCAAAATATTCTACGTTGCTAAGCTGTTGTGTTTTAACTTTCTTAATGTCCATAGTGCTAATTATTTACATCCAAAATTAGGCAACCATTAACCATTTAAAAAAAATAAAATATCCACACATTAATAACACTAAGTACTTTTTTAAATCTGCTTTTTTGTTGCACACATACACAATTTGTTTTTTGAAACATTCCAATCGTTACAGTACACACTTTTTATTACTTTAATCGCCTTTTTGATAGTTGAAAACCAACCAACTTGGTGGAACCTAGACCTTTGGTTTGATGACGAAAGTACAAAATGGATAAAGCAGGGCTTTTACTTGCTATCGAAAACAGCAAAAGGAAAAAAGTAGCCTCACTATTTTTTAAAGTGACACCAAAAATAAAAAAGTAGCCTCACTATTTTTTAAAGTGACACCAAAAATAAAAAAGTAGCCTTACTATTTTTTAAAGTGACACCAAAAATGAAAAAGTAGCCTTACTATTTTTTAAAGTGACAGTAAAAATGAAAAAGTAGTCTCACTATTTTTTAAAGTGACATCAAAAATGAAAAAGTAGCCTTACTTATTATGTAAGTGACAAAGAGTAAAAATGAATACAAAAATTGCTACTGGAATAGTTATACGTTGTACCAATTAATGCTGTCTATTGGCTAGTTTCAGCAATACGTCAGCGTGGCAAGGTGTATCAATCGGGCAAAAACACGCAAGGTTTTTACCTTCTAGTGGCTTTAAATAATTTATCAGCTCCTCACATTCGGCTTTTGCTTTCATCATCTCCTCAAACAATGCTACAGCAAGTTGTGCATCAATCATTCCGTTATGATTGTTGGGACTTTTATCCCCAACTTTAAAAGGGTTACCATATTTAGTTGGGCGACCTACGTAAATTGTATTTTCCGGCATTTTCCAACCCTTTTTCCGCTTACGCTGTATTCTTACGGGTGTTACAGTTAACATATCGTTAATGTTAATTTGGAATGGCTATTAGCAGATTAAGCAAAAAAAACTTGGCAATATTAGATAATTGTTTTGTATCTATTTTAAATTTCGAATCCAAACGCTAAGTATTCAACTTTGTTATTTATCCTACAAGAATTTTTCTTTTTTTCTGATTACTGCAAATTTTCCATCAAATACAAGAAATCTA
>JAIXOS010000262.1 GCA_027486695.1 Chitinophagaceae bacterium
CATTTTAATTGATGCCCGTCATGGGGTGGTGGAACAAACTCGCCGCCACAGCATTATTGCATCCTTACTCAATTTGCCTCATGTGGTGGTTGCAGTAAATAAGATGGATTTGATGAATTTTGATGAAGCTGTTTTCAATTCCATCGTCACCGAATACCAAAAAGTGGCTGATTATTTAGGTTTGAAAGAAGTGGTGTACATACCAATCAGTGCATTAAATGGCGATAATATTGTAGATACAAGTACCAATATGCCATGGTACAATGGCCAATCTCTATTGGATGTTTTGGAAAATGTACCGCTGCAAAACGACATCAATTTAACAGACGCCCGCTTTCCCGTTCAGTATGTCATTCGGCCTCAAACCGATGAATTGCATGATTATCGTGGATATGCCGGCAAAGTAATTAGTGGCATCTACAAAAAAGGCGATGCAGTTACCGTATTGCCTTCCGGATTGGTATCTACAATCGAAAATTTAGAAGTAGCCGGCAAATCGATAGATGAAGTTTTTGCACCGCAAAGTGCCATCATTCACCTTGCCGATGATATAGATGTAAGCAGAGGCGACACCTTGGTACTTACGGCAAATCAACCCAATGTATCGCAAAGTTTTGACGCTATTTTGTGTTGGATGGATAACAAACCGCTCATTCCGGGAAATAAATACCTTTTGCAAATAAACAGTAGAGTGGTAAAAGCTGTTATCAAAAGCATTGAATACAAATTGGATGTGAACAGCTTACAACAACTGCCTGCCCCTGAAAAGGCATCGCTCAACGATATTGTAAAAGTTGGCATAAAAACAGCTTCGCCTATTGCTTATGACAGCTATAAGCAATTAAGGGTAAATGGTGGGGCTATTTTAATTGATGAAACGAGTAATGTGACGGTGGGTGCTTGTATGATTCAAGCATAAACAACCACGTAAATATTGCCAAAAGCCTTTTTAAATCGTCCTAATGTAACCAAACGTCATGAGTCAGAAAGCATTAATACAACATATTTTTCAAAGGAATACCCTTTGTACCACTGCTTTTCCCGATAAAGAATTGGCTACCGGTTTTATAGACGAACTATTCGATTTTCTATTTTTACCCAAAAATCCCCGTATTACAGAGGCGGAATTAGATAAACAATACCAAGCTTTGCAAAGCCACTTCGCTAGTTTGGTGTACGATGTATTATCGAATAGTACACAGGCACAGTCGATTGCCGAAACTTTTTTTGCTTCGGTGCCCAACTTGTACCAAACCTTACTTACCGATGCCCAAACCATTCTTCAGTTCGATCCGGCGGCGCAATCGGTAGAAGAAGTAATGTTGGCATATCCGGGTTTTTTTGCTACAGCCGTGTATCGGATAGCACACCAATTATGGATTCAAAATGTAAAAATATTACCAAGGCTTTTTACAGAATATGCGCACAGCAAAACCGGAATAGACATCCATCCGGGTGCCAAAATTGGAGAGGCATTTTTTATTGACCACGGCACAGGTATTGTGATTGGCGAAACAACGAATATTGGAAATAATGTTAAAATATATCAATGTGTTACCTTGGGTGCATTAAATGTGGCTAAGGAACTAGCGCAAACCAAACGCCACCCTACTATAGAAGACAACGTAGTTATTTATTCGGGGGCTACTATTTTGGGGGGTAAAACCATCATTGGGCACGATAGCATTATTGGTGGCAACGTATGGCTTACCAATAGCGTATTGCCTAATTCTGTGGTATACCATCGCAGCGAAATAGCCGTGAAAGATAAGTTTCCGATAGAAGAGGTTTTAAATTTTGTAATATAATTTTTTTATCCATAACGCCCTAAAGCGGCACCACCACGCTCTAATTAAAAGCTCCCCACAGGGCAGGGAAGCATAAACATATATATGAAAGCGAACAACATTTTACAAACCATTGGCAACACGCCACATGTACGCATCAATCAATTGTTGGGTCAACAACACAACATTTGGATTAAATTAGAAAAAACAAACCCAGGTTCTAGCATCAAAGACCGTATTGCTTTGGCAATGATTGAAGATGCGGAACAAAAAGGATTGCTGAACAAGGATAGCATCATCATTGAACCAACGAGTGGCAATACCGGTATTGGTTTGGCCCTAGTTGCTGCTGTGAAAGGATATAAAATTACCTTGGTAATGCCCGAAAGCATGAGCATTGAGCGCAGAAGATTGATGGCTTTGTATGGTGCAGAATTTGTACTTACTCCGCGCGAAAAAGGCATGAAAGGGGCTATTGAAAAAGCTACCGAATTGGCCGCAACCACGCCTAATGCTTGGATGCCACAACAGTTTGACAATGCGGCAAACACCGAAATTCATCGTAAAACAACCGCTTTGGAAATTTTAAACGATTTCCCTGATGGTTTGGATTACATCATTACCGGTGTAGGCACCGGCGGACACATTACCGGTGTTGCCGAAGTATTGAAACAACATTTTCCTAATTTGAAAGTATTTGCGGTAGAGCCTGAATTATCACCCGTACTTAGCGGCGGTGCTCCCGGTCCTCACCCTATTCAAGGCATTGGTGCCGGTTTTGCTCCTTCTATTTTGAACAAAGAAATTTTAGACGGTATTATTGCTGTAAGTAAAGATGAAGCTTTTGCCTATGCACAGCGCATTGCGAAAGAAGAAGGCATTTTGGTAGGTATTTCTACCGGAGCTTCATTGGCTGCAGTGGCTAAAAAATTACCTGAAATTGAGCAAGGAGCTACTGTACTTACCTTTAATTACGATACCGGCGAACGTTATTTATCTATCGAAGGTTTGTTTTAAGGTAGGGCAACGTTGTTTTACTCCATATTTTAATTCCGTGTATGGAAAGTTGTAAATGCTTTCCATACACCACTTAATATATCACATGTTAGCAGAACAAAAGCTGAAAGTTTTTCGCGAATTGGTTGGCAGTGCCAGCAGAGAGGAAATTATTTGGATGCAAGGTTACCTAACCGGGTTAATTGCTCCGCAATCGCATCATACCGGTGCTGCGCCCATAGTGCAAGCATCTACAATACCTGTTAGTAAAATAACGGTATTATATGGTACCGAAACCGGCAATGCCAAAAAACTAGCAACCGATTTTGCTGCTAAAGCCAAAAAGCAACAAATCAACGCTAAGGTGATTGGCATGGACCAATACCGTTTAACCGATTTGTCAAAAGAGGAGTACTTGTTTGCAATCGTTAGTACACACGGCGATGGCGAACCCCCATTGGCTGCTAAAAAGTTTTACGACTTTGTACACGAAAACACCCTACCCCTTTCTAAACTAAAGTTTGGGGTGTTGGCATTGGGTGATACTTCTTATCCTTTGTTTTGTAAAACGGGTGAAGATATTGACGCCCAATTCACCAAATTAGGGGCTACTGCTATTGTGCCTTTGCAAAAGTGTGATGTAGAATACGATGCCGATGCAGCCAAATGGTTCGATAAAGTATTGGCAACCCTTACAAGCCATGGTGCAGGCGTACCGGCAGTTACAGCAGCTACAGCTACAAGCGAAGCCGCTAAATTACCGGCCAAGAAAACCAACTACATAGGTAAAGTGATTGCCAATATTAACCTCAACGACGAAGGATCAATTAAAGAAATCCACCATTTGGAATTAGAGGCAGAAGGTGTAGACTATTTGCCAGGCGATTCTATTGGCGTTGTTCCCAATAATCCTTTGTCGGAGGTATTAGCCATTATTGAGTTAGTAGGTATTGATGCTCAAAAACCTTTACAGTTTAAAAATGAACCATTTACTGTTCAGGAATTGCTGCACAAAAAAGTAAATATTTTCCAATTGACCGAAAGGTTGGTGAAAAAATACAGCGAAACAGTAGCGCAAGAAATACCGGCGGTAAAAATGGATTTGTTACAATTGCTACAATTGTACCCAATCAAAGAAATTGCACAATTTGAAACTTTTGTTACATCGCTGAATGCTATTGCACCTCGTTTGTATACCATTGCTTCGTCGCCCGAAGCACATAGTGGTGAGGTACATTTAACAGTAGAAAAAGATGAATTTCATGTAAATGGCCAGGTCAAATATGGCTTGTGCTCTCCACAAGTAACAGCTTTACCATTAGATAGCGAACTCAGTTTCTTTGTCCAAAAAAATAAGCGGTTTAAATTACCAACCCCTGAAAAAAACATCATTATGGTTGGTCCGGGCACCGGAATTGCGCCATTTAGAGCCTTTTTAGCAGAACGCGATGCTACGGGTGCTACC
>JAIXOS010000281.1 GCA_027486695.1 Chitinophagaceae bacterium
AAATCCATAATAATAAAATCGTAATTGTGATGTGCCAATAAAGCAATTGCTTCTCTTCCGTGATTGGCTACATCAACCACCATACCTACTTTTTTAAGTACGTAGTTGATGAGTTTTTGATTCACCTCATTATCTTCCACAACCAAGCACCTACGTCCGTGGAATAAGGTACTGTAATCTACTTCTCCCATTATGTGAGTGGTAACAACGGTTGCTTCGTTATTAAACTCGTAAGGTATGTGAAAACCAAAAGTACTGCCTTCGCCGAGAGTACTTTTCACCCATATATCGCCGCCAAGCATTTGCACAAGCCGTTTACAAATAGCTAAGCCCAAACCGGTGCCGCCATATAAGCGAGAGGTACTATTATTGGCCTGGGTAAAACTTTCAAAAATATGGTCGATGGCTTCTTCATGAATACCGATGCCGGAGTCGGCAACCGTAAACGCCAAGGTTACTTTTTGGTGCGATGCTTCTACCACATCTATACCCACTTTTATAAAACCGCTTTCCGTAAATTTAATCGCATTGCCCACTAAGTTCACCAAAATTTGATTCAGTCGGTATGGATCGCCTATAAGTACTTTAGGGATATTTTCGTTTACTTCCACCACCATTTTCAGTCCTTTTTTCTGTATGCGATGGGCAAACATGGAGTGGATATTGTTGATAATTTCAGCCAAATTAAAGTCGGCGGTTTCTAAGGTTAACTTACCAGCTTTGATTTTAGAAAAATCTAAAATATCATTAATAATTACCAGCAAATTGTTAACCGATCGTTTGATGATAGTAGCGAATTCTTTTTGCTGTTCGTTGAGTGGACTATCGAGCAACAAATTTGTCATCCCTTGTATGCCATTCATAGGAGTTCTAATTTCGTGGCTCATGTTGGCCAAAAATTGCTCTTCCATGTTTTTCGCTTCTTCGGCATTTTTTTTGGCCTCTTCTGCGTTTTGCATGGCTTCGATAAGTTGCTGTTGGTAATTAACCCGCTCGGTGATATCTGTAGAGATACCACTTATGCCAAACACATCATTATCACTATCAATCAGTGGGAATTTAATTGATAAAAAACTCAACCGACCGATGGTTGTGTCGCGAATTTCCTCAATTTCCAAAGGTTGTTTGGTAGCAATTACTTGATCGTCAAGGGTTTTATAAAAATCGGCTAATTCCTTATCAACAAAATCATAATTCGTTTTATGAATCACCATTTCGTCGGTAAGTCCAAACAAATCCTTATACCTTTTATTCACCATGACAAATTTGCCTGACAAATCTTTAATATACATCAACGAAGTTGCATTATCAAGAATAGATTGCAAATAGTATTGATTTTTCTTCAAATTGTGGGCATATTCTTCTAGCGAAAGCTGCATTTGTTTTTTATCTGAAATATCCCTTACTACACACTGAAAACCAGTTATTTGGCCATTATCAAAAACTAAAACAGCCGACTGCTCTACCCACTTTACAATGCCGTCCTTAGTAATAATTTCAAATTCATGAACTGTTTCAGTTAACGCCTTTCTTATTTGATTGCTATACAATTCAAATAAACTGTTTAGGTGTATTGCGTTGACAAGAAATGAAAAATGCTTACCTACTATTTGGTCTGTTGCATAACCCGTTAATTCTGTAGCTTTAGCACTTGCAAAAGTGATGATACCTTTGATATCGGTGGTATACATAACAGCACCTGCATTTTCTATCAAGGTTTTGTATTTGGCATCGTATTTTTTTATCTTTTCCTCTGCCCTATTATGCAAAAAGAACTCGTTGATAATTTTTAGTATCACCAACAACAAAATACCCACCCCTATCACAATCCCTGCAATATTTAACCAATGCCAATAGTTGTTTAAATTATTAATAGCATGCAAGTATATAGCAGCGCCTGTATATATATTTTTTTCTGTTAGCACACCCACTTGTGGATGGCTTTGATTGGCAAGAAAATTTTCTAACTGCGTATGAAAATATAACAATTGATGCTGAATTTTGTACATAGAAAAAAAAAAAAAAATAGCACCTAAAATAAATATACCTAAAAAAATATTTATAGTGTATTGAAATTTAGAGAAATGGTATAATATGTTTTTCTTCATTTTGTAAAATGGCAATTATTCAATCTGCAATAAATTCCGATAAACAATTTAGTACTATTTAACCGATTTTAACAAAAGTGAGTGCAAATAATTGACGATATCTTTAAAATTATTGTTGCTTGTTGTAAAAAACAGAATTATGCATCCGTAAGCCCCTATATTGTTTTTGTATAAGCTATCCTTGCTGCAACTTTAATTTTGTAGTTTTGACAGCCGAACAATACACCCAAAGATCCATTTACAATATTACACATGAATATTAAAATAGAACCAAGTTGGAAAAATGCATTGGAAGCAGAATTTTCGAAACCCTATTTTCAACAGATTGCCCTACACATCAAAACTGAAATAGCATCGGGCGCAACCATTTATCCTACAGGTTCATTGATATTCAATGCTTTTGAACAAACGCCCCTATCGAATGTGAAGGTAGTTATTCTAGGGCAGGATCCCTATCATGGCCCTAATCAAGCCATGGGTTTGAGTTTTAGTGTGCCAAAAGGTATTCCACCTCCGCCCTCATTGGTAAATATTTTCAAAGAATTGCACCAAGACATTGGCATGCAAATTCCCCAACATGGCGATTTAACACACTGGGCCCAACAGGGCGTTTTGTTGCTGAATGCGTCCCTAACCGTAAGGGCTCATGAAGCCAATAGCCATTCCAAAATTGGTTGGCATCAATTTACCGACGCAGTCATTAGCACTATTTCGGCAAAAGCAGACCAGGTAGTTTTTTTACTGTGGGGGCGCTTTGCACAAAACAAATTACCCCTAATAGATGTGCGTAAGCACACTGTACTTCAGTCAGCCCACCCCTCGCCATTAAGCGCTTTCAATGGTTTTTTTGGCTGTAAACATTTTAGCAAAACCAATGAATTGTTAATAAAAGCCGGTAAAGACCCTATTGATTGGATTATTTAAAACAAATACTAGAACAATGAACCAACCTACCAAAAACGACTCTAACATTTTTGTAACCCTATTTGCCCGAATTTGGGCTTTTTGGGGGCTATTTAGTTTTGCTACCACTTTCTTAATCATGTTCATACCTACCATGATTCCTTATTTAATACCGGGTGTACGTGGGCAATATATTTTTATTCAAATTTCGCGCTTTTGGATGTGGACATGGCTACACATGATTGGTTGCCCCATTAAAATTAAAGGGAAAGAACATTTTGAAAAAGGCAAAACCTATGTTATTTGCTACAACCACAATGCTTTGTTAGATGTACCATTATCGGCTCCTTTTGTTCCCGGCGCCAACAAAACTATTGCCAAAGCCTCGTTTGCTAAAGTTCCCTTGTTTGGCTGGTTTTACCGAAAAGGAAGTGTTCTTGTAGACAGAGACGATGATGTTAGCAAGCGCAAAAGCTATGAAGAAATGAAACGCACCCTATTGAAAGGTATGCATATGTGTGTTTACCCCGAAGGTACCCGCAACCGTTCTGGCGAACCGCTTAAAAAGTTTCAAGGGGGTGCTTTTAAATTAGCGATAGATACGAAAAAAGACATTATTCCTACCTTGATTTTTGGCACTACCAAAGCAATGCCTATCCACAAACCATTTTACTTGTTACCCACCAAATTAGAAATGCACTTTTTACCCCCTGTTAGCAGCGAAGGCATGGGATTGAGGGAATTAATGAATAAAACCCACGACATCATGACAACCTATTACGTGGCTCACCAATAAAGGGTTTTGTTTCACTATTCAATAAAAAGAAAGGATGCACAACTAGGCACATCCTTTCTTAGATTTAAACAACAATAAAATATCGAAGACTATTTATTTACATAATCAATAGTATATTTTTTACTTTCTCCTTTTTTCAATGTAATCCGCTCTGCTTGGTACAAGTAATTATCTGCTAAAAGCTTGTTTTTACCAGAATTCACCCAAATACTAACCGAGGCATCAACTAGGGAATTGTTGGTAAGTAAAACAGTTACTTTTCCCGCTTTTTCGTCCACCCACTTTGCGTCAATATTATCAAAAGCAATTACTTTCTTTTGCGGTACTTGTATGTACACACCCGGTATTTCTATTGTTGTGAGCATCAGTGAAGTTTCGGCCCAGGTGGTAAGTGGTAGAATATAACCTATAGTTTCCGGTCCTTCCCAATCGCTTAAGTTGATACGCTCACTCACATAACCAAACGGGGCATTGCCCAAAGGCTTTTGTGGATGTGGCAAATACTGCGTTATACCGTGGGCAATATCTTGCAACAAATGCACATACCAACTATTACCTGTGTATTGGTACAATTTCAATAAGCCCAAACCCGATGCGGTACACATGCCGGGTGCAGCATGTTTGTTTTGCGTATTGGCATACACCGTACCAATACTGTGTATTTTGGCTTTACCAAATGCTGATGTATCAGGAAAACGGTAATTGTACGATACCACCCAAGTGCTAAACTGCTTGGCGGCATTTTCGGCTATCGTAAGCCATTGTGCATCGTTAGTGGCTTCATAAAGGGCAACAAAACTTTCCACCAAATAGTAAGCCGATTCCGAATCAAAATTCTGTAATGCATCGCCGGGGCCACCGCAAGCAATCCCTTTTTGTACAAATTGTACATTTAAGTAGTTTCCGATTGCAATAGCTGTATGTTTGTACGTATCGTTTTTATAATAATCCGCAGCAGCCAACAAAGCTGCCGGAACCAATGCGCCGCTAGAAGAACCACCTACTGTGATATCGCCGGTTTGGCTGTCTACAAATTGTCCTAACTGATGATATTTGTTCCAAACTTTTACAAAGGCATCACATACGCGTGCATTGCCTGCTTTCCATTGTGGTTTTACGGTTAGCCCCTTTTGCTCCATTAATTTAAACTGCTTGATAATGTACCAAACAGCATCGGCACTTTTGCGTACCAAATGCCAGTTTTTGGTATGCGGCTTTCTAATATCACCACCAAACCATTCTGTACCATTTCGTCCGGCATCCCAATAAAAACCGGATGGACTAATGCCCTTGGCAAAAAGCCAGTCAAAATTGCGCAAAACACGATTCACAGTGGTATCGTTACCGGCAAACAACAGTGGGTAAGTGGTTATCATGCCGCCGGTCCAGCCAATTTGCCAGTCTTGCAAAAAGTTTTCGCGCAGGCCAATAGCATAATAGCCGTGTTCTGGAACAAAATTCTTTTCATTGTATTTTTTTTCAAGTAGCTGCATAGCCGCAGCATAAGGTATTTGATTGGTGAGCGCAGTATCGGTAATAAATGTTTTACGAATACGGGCAAATTGATTGAACACCTCTTGCGTTGTGGGTGCTGCAAAAGTTTGTACGCGCAGTTGGATAGTTACTTTATCGCCTTGCTTAAAATCTTTGGGCTCATCCCAACTAGGTACTCGATTATCGCAAATTTTATACACATATTGTTCCCTAACAATAGGTGCTGTAATAGAAAAAATGGCTTTGTTACGGTTACGCGTTTCTTCTACATCCATCCCATAATCGCCCAAACGGTTTCCCTGATGGGTTAAAAGCCAAAAGCCGGTATTGCGTGCGCTATCGCGATAACCCATAGCCGGTGTAGCAAGACTACCGCTGCGCTCCTGAATGCGAGATACGCCATTGGCTTCGCTAAGTTTAGGAATATCGGTTAAAATAATGGGTTTATCTACCCCAATATCTTGCACTTCGTATAATTTGGGGGAATAGCGCAATCGGCGATACGCATATTTATTGCCATTGTAAGCCGATGAAGGGAGCAACACATAATTGGATGCCGACCATTTAAGCACATCCACATCTACCGAAACACTTGCATTTTTTAAACTGCCGGCTACGCAATGAAAAGTGATGGCAATATCAAATGTGTTGTTACTCACTTCTTTTACAACTGTAGCAACTTGCCAGTTAGATTGCTGCACACGGCTGCTATGAACGGCTTGCTTGATGGACGTTTTTTGTTGACCAACCAACAAATTATAACGATCGGGGGCATATTGATTGATTCTATAAGCAAGTTGATAGGCATTTTGCTGAAGCCATTGTTGAAAATTAGGCGGCAACTGCGCATGGGACGTTAGCAAAGTGGAAAACAAGAAAATACTTACAAAAAATATATTGCGCATAAAAATGGCTTTAGATGAAAAGTATAGCTTTTATCAGATAGAAGGCTGCTGATTGACGGTAAAGATGCTTCTGAAAAAACGATGGAACATACTAACGTCAATTTGAAAACTGAAGATTCCCGTAAAAGAACCCATCAAAAAAAATTGGTTTTAACATCAGCGGAAAAGTTAGGACTCAAAAAATTTGGTTTTAACGTCAGCGAAAAAGTTGGAGCTCAAAAAATTTGGTTTTAACGTCAGCGGAAAAGTTGGAACTCAAAAAATTTGGTTTTAACATCCGCGGAAAAGTTGGGGCTCAAAAAATTTGGTTTTAACGTCAGCGAAAAAGTTGGAACTCAAAAAATTTGGTTTTAACATCCGCGAAAAAGTTGGGGCTCAAAAAATTTGGTTTTAACGTCAGCGAAAAAGTTGGGGCTTAAAAAATTTGGTTTTAAGCCCCTAACATTCTTTAACCCATTATTTTTTAATCTACATCTGTTCTAAACGGCGATGCGGGCAATCCTTCCACATTATACAAATTTCCTTGCGGACACAAACGCCATCCATAGCGTACAGCAACAGGTTTTTTCACCAATTCGCTAAGCACCAATACTTTCTTTCCTTTAATAATGGCTTTGGCAGGCACAAACACTTTATCGCTACCGCAAATGGTGAAATCTTTCAATTCGGCACCGTCCTTGGCCACTAGTCCCCCACCTATGTGCGAAAATGTCAATTCTATTGCATCGTCTTTGGTTGCCACAAACGATTCATAAACCGGACCGGAATATTCTATTTTTTCTTTGTATACCAATGCTTTGGCTATCAAAGCAAGCCTTTCGCCGATAGGCTGTTTGTTGCCAGGGTGCACATCTAGCGTATCGTCTGCATCAAATGCTACAGCCATACCGGTATTGGGTGTTTTTTTCCATGTAAGCAATTGCGCTTCTTTCATTTCTGGGAAATGGTTTTTCCAACCGGGTATTTGCACAAAAAAGAAAGGCAACTCCGGTGCATTCCATTGTTGACGCCAATTGCCAATGAGCAATGGAAACAATTTTCTATATTCTTTACCGCGACTACTGTTTGCCTCGCCTTGGTACCATATTACGCCTTTGATGGCATAAGGCACCAACGGCTTAATCATGGAATTATACAATCCTCCTACACCGCCTCTTTCAGATGGACTTGTTGGGGCAGCAGGCTTACGAGGTAAGGGTTTGTTTTGGGCAACCGCATTGGCAGAATCTTCCCTGAATTTAACCCACAATGCAGGTTCCTTGGCAGCATATTCTTCCAATTTGGTGGGAAAATCGCGCAACGCTTTTTCATAATTGGTAATGATTTTTTGCATATCGGCATCTGTTTCTAACAAAGCACGATCTAACCAATTTTCGCACTGTGTGCCACCATACGATGAATTAATGATGGCTACCGGTATTTTTAAATGTCGATATACATCACGAATAAAAAAGAAAGCTACCGCAGAAAAATCTTTGGCCGTCAACGAATCACAAACCGTCCATTTTCCTTTCACATCTTCTAAGGGCTGCGGTATGGCTTTGCCCAAAGGCACTTTGAACTGTCTAATTTGCGACAATGTTTGTGCCTCTTGCAACAAAGATGCGAGGGTGGCATTATTTCCAATTGGTCTTAACGAACGTAACGGGAAGCCCATATTACTTTGACCACTACATAGCCACACTTCGCCCACAAGCACATCGGTAAGGGTAAGGGTATTATCGCCTTTAACCACCATTTCGTAAGGGCCACCTGCTTTCATAGGAGCCAACTGCACCATCCATTTACCTTGTTGCGCAACGGTACTCACCGTTTGTCCATTAAAAGTTACGGTAATTTTTTCACCGTCATTCGCAGTTCCCCAAACGGGTACATTGGCATTTCTTTGCAATACACAATGGTGGTTAAACAAACTATTCATGACCACTTTCGCTTGTGCACCTACAGTAATTGCCATCATAGCAGCTAGCGTACAACCTTTTTTCCAAAAATTCATTTTCATATGTATGTCCATTTAATTTTTCTATCAATAAATAATCAGCTTTTGCCATTGCGACGTATTGATTCCTTTCAATACAATCAAGTAATTGCCTGGCATCATTTTTTCGGAAATTTGCAGTAGGTGTTTTCCTTTTTGCAAAAAGAAAGGCTTCTGCCAAATCAAATGTCCGTTTGTAGAATAACATTGTACAGTAGCTTTTGCATCGGCACTACCGCTTTCATAGCTACAAGTTATATTACCACCCTGCGGCAATAAATTGGGTAGCAATTGCATTTGAAGCCCACCCAACAAACAGCTTTTTGCTTCTACGGCCTTGGTTACTAACAGCGTTTGTCCATTTTTCCCTTTTACCAACAATCGAATATACTTTTTATCGGCGGTTAATGCAGGTATTTCTATTTGGTAATTGCAGGTATTGAACGGTGCACAAATGGTTTGAGGATACGATAGTGTAGTAAAAATTTGTCCATCGCTACTATATTGCAACTGATATTGCCCCACCTCACTTTCATCAAAGGCCGTCCATTGAACATACTGTTTACAATCTTTGGTAAATAGTGCAAATTTTGCAATCTGTATGGGTAATGGCGCGTTAATTGTAACTGTTACAGTATCGGAATAAAACCGCCAATTGGGCGCATCCCATAATTGCACCACCATTTTATGCGTACCAAGAACCGGCAAATGCCATTTGAGTTCGTAAGTAATGGTATCGTTCACGGCAGAAAGCAAAAGGGTATCCACATTGGTAACAATTGTTCCTTTTTCCATCAAACGGAGGTTTGTAAACGTATTTTTGATACCCGGATTAACCACTTTTACCAAAAAAAGAATGGTATCGACTGTTGTAAAATTGTTACTACTGCTTACAGACACATTGAAAATCGGTTTTACACCAGGGGTTTGTGTAGCAGTAATATCTTTTCTATAGATACTGTCTATATATAAACCTAGCCTGCCTATTCGCCAATCTGTGCCACAGGTTTTACTGAAAACGTTATTTCGTTTCAATGTGTCCAAAAGCAAGGCCGCGGTTCTAATGCTAGGTTTGCGTGCAATGCGCAAGTTGTTTAAAAAAATGAGTCGGAAACGTACAAAAGGATCGCCTGTGGTGGCAAAAGTAGTATTGGTAGTGCCATTGGAATTAAAGAGCCGTGTATCAACAACCGAACGTAATACCTGCGAATTACCACCCGTTCCTAGAAACACATTGCAACTTACACTAGGCCATAATTGCGAAGTATAGGCCGTATTTGAGCCATTAGCCCCAAATAAATCTATCAATTCAGGGTACGCATTTTGGTAAACCGGGTTATTGGTATAAATATTTTTTAAATTATTTAAATTGGTAGTGCAGTTCCGGTTGGTATCGGGAACAAAACCCGTTTGATTTACATGGTGAGCCATGAAGTTATTGTAATATACATTGTTGTCGAACTTATTAAAGTATCCGAAATTGTTTTGAGATCCATAATAGCAATCGGCCGCAATGTTGTAGGTAAAACTATGTCCGGAAGCATAATTGTCAGGATACAATCCACTGCCTTTATAGCTCATATTGTGAATGTAATTGTATCTGATCGTATCGCCGCGCTCTGTCCAATTTTCCGCAGTGTAAAATGCCCCCATATCAGAGTAGGTTTTTACTACATCGGATATGTCGTTATATTCCATTATATTATTATTGCCCCCATACAAAACGCCTACATGCGGACAATCGTAAATTTTATTATTGGCAACATACGTACCAATTGCATTGCGGCTATCTACCGCAGCCGAATACAAAAACACCTCCTTGGCATAACTGTAAATTAAATTATTCACTACTTTATGATTGGATGACAGCAATGTTTTTTGATCGTTTGTAAAATTACTTGAAACCAAAAACACACCGCCCTGCCCTACCTGATGAATGTCGTTGCTACGCACCACACAGTTGTTACCGCCCACAATAAAAACCCCATAACCCGAACAATTAGCAATATCATTGCCCGCAACGGTACAATTGACACAATTAGTCATTTTGATACCATCGCCTGCACCGGCACCAAAAGCCAAATTTTCAATAACCACATTGCTAACATTGGTTAAATTCAAACCTGCAACCGACGAATTATAGGCAACCCCAATATTGCCGGCAGCAGGCACCCACATATATACCATTTTTGTTACTGGATGAATACACCATTCGCCTTCTTTGTCAATTTCTTCCACCAAGTTCACTGCTACAAAAGGCTCTGCTAAGCTCCCTTGATAGGGAGAATATTTGTATCCCAATCCACCGGATACCCCTTCTACCTGTACAATCGTACTATCCGATGGAGAAATAGACAATGTTTTTACAAAATCCATCTGCCAATCCACCCGCCAATTACCCCTCAACCAAAGACCCTCTTTTACCGCATTTTGCCATAAATTAATACGCGTATCACTGTATTTAAAACTCCCGCCCGGTACTGATCGCGAAGAACCTTTGTTAAGAACACCGTTCATCACCATAGTACCTGTATTTGGGTACTGCGACATGGGCATTAATGCTCCATTCAAAAAAAACTTTGGCCACAACTGCCTAGAACTAGTAGTGGGCGTAATGGTAACAGGATAACTAAATATATTTCGCCAATCGGCTATTGTACCTAAACCATAGGTAGACAAATCTAGTTGCAATACATTTTTCCGAGCCGTTGTATCAATTATCCTACTCTTAATACTATCTGGTATGGGTTTAAAATCGGCTTTATTAACCGCTATTATTGGCTGAATTATGGCTTTGCGAGCGGTAACCGCCTTTATAGTGAGCGGCGCAGCAGCGGTACGGGTATCTGTATTATCCAAGCTAAACGAAGTAGCATAAGTGCCATTTAGCAACTGTATAACACAGGGTTTAGCTACATTAGCTCTTGCTATAACCTTTGCTCTTGCAAAATTGACAGCAGTAGCGCTAGTACTTCCATTACCAGTGGCTAATCCCGTAGGTGAAACATAAATATTGACTGTTTGTGCATTACCGGTAATAATAGTTGCAAGTAATGCAACGCACACCAATAAAAAAAAACCATTATTCCTAATCATTTTATTATCTATTTATTGATGAAAAAAATTCTTTCAACAAAAGGTGCTGTTTGTATTTGAGGGATTTTTTTTCTGCCCCATTGATAGGCTACTACGGTTACTTTTATAGGAAAGGGTGCTTTTATAGGTATTTCTGCAATATGTAATTGGTTATTTTGAATAAATGCCGGCCCACTTTTTACAAAAAACTTAACGGGCAAACCTGATGTAGCATGGGCTGTTAATGGAATCGTTCGCTTTTTTTGTAAGGAAACATTGGGTATAGAATCGAATTGTATTTGCTGCCGATCGCCCACCAAATTAGGCTCTACTACCAACTGTCCGGGTTCTATACATGTGCGAAAAACCGAGTCCCCTTGTTGGCGGATAATTAAATACGTACTACCAGCTTTATAACTTCTTTCAGGTGCAATTTGAAAACGGTAAGGACTAATTTGCCTTACATTGCCACACAATACCTCTATTTGAGGCGAATGTTGGTTGTGTTCTAATTTCGTTCCTGCATGTAAAAATGTATCAGGAATGGCCTTCAAAAAAGTAGGCTGCAAAGAAAAGGTAATACCATCGTCTTCTGTTTCAAAAGGAATTGGCCATACGATTCCTTTATAAAAACCTGCCGGTGTTTTGCCGTCGGTTTGTGTAAATGCAGCTATTTGCGGTTTTCTTTTAAAATTTACGTTGGCTAAACGATAAGCCAATTCCGCTTGTTGCTTGGAGGCATACCATGGATATTGCAACTCGTTGTTCAATGCGGTTTTGTAGGGCTTTGGCGGCATTGGTTTACCTCCGGGTAAAGGAAGTCCAACAATCCATCCCTTCGATTTGTCAATAGGTTGTAACAAACCAGCCTGATTCAATCGAAGAGGCATTATTGCATCTATATATTGAGCAATTGCTTTGGTAAGGGCCTCACTACAATCAAAATGACCCGTATTGGGATCAAAGAAATACGATAACGGTTGTTTTTTTTGCATTCTGTCTTTCAACACCGATTGATAATTTTGGATTGTATCGAAAGGATGCACCAATTTTTCCTTGTGTTGATTCCATTCAAAATATTCACCTGCTGTGCACATTACCGGTACGGTGCTATCGGATAAAAATCCGGGCCCACCTTTCATCGTAATAGCAGTAATGATTTTGGAAGCATGCGTAGTCAATAAGTCGCGCACCAATACATTTGTTCCCGAAT
>JAIXOS010000027.1 GCA_027486695.1 Chitinophagaceae bacterium
TACCAATAGAGCCATAAAACTCAATGTCATAAAAGGCGACGCCAATGTGCTACCCAACTCCTTTTTTACCATTGTATCAATAGCTGTATAGGTGTTTGCTACATGGTATCCTTCTTCATTGCTCATCAATCCGGCTACGGGTAAACCCAATACGGCACTGCTTGTATTGGAAACCGCGCTGATGCCCCCTTCTTGTGCAATGACCAAGTTAATGGCCTCGGCCAATTGTGCATCGGTAACGCCTACTGCTACTATATTGTGGCTATCATGTGCTACGGTGCTCGCTATAGCTCCATTGGTAAAGCCAAAGTTTTTGATGAAAGCCTTGGCTACGGGCGCATTGTGGTATCTATTCACCACCACTATTTTTAATACATCGGTTTCGGTATTGCTGATGAGCTGCCCATTGTGAATAGTGGCGGGCAGCCACAGTTTGTTGGTAATTAACTGCCCTTCCAATGCTTCAATTACCGCAATATGTTGGTTTTGTGTAGGATAATGGGCAATATCTATGGCCAAATCTGCTTCACTTACTTTGGCACAGCTAAATTGGTTGATGGTAGCAATTGGTACAGACGGTATGCGCGATTCGCCATTTTCGGCTACCAATTGTCCGTCAATATAAGTTGCTTTAATGGTAAAATTGGTAAGGTCGTTAGCAATAATAAAGTCGGCAGCATCGCCAACCCGTAGCAGTCCCACTTCCAATTGGTAGTGTATAACCGGATTAACACAGGCGGCTTGTAACACATCGAACAAATTACAGCCTTTGGCAATAGCACGGGCACACAAAGCATTTAAGTGGTTTTCTACCAAACTGTCGGGGTGTTTGTCATCGCTGCAAAACATCATATTGGCAGCATGCTGCGGCAGTAGGGGTATAAGGGCTTCAAAGTTTTTGGCGGCACTCCCTTCCCTTATCAATATTTTCATGCCATACGACAATTTTTCAGCCGCTTCTTCCAAGGTAAAGCATTCGTGGTCGGTACTTATACCTGCTGCTATGTATGTTTTGGCTTGCTCCCCTCTTAACCCCGGTGCATGTCCATCTATTGGTTTTCCAAGCGCTTGCGCACTAGCAATTTTCTTCATTACCTCGGTATCCTGAAAAAGTACACCGGGATAATTCATCATTTCGCTCAAATACTTTATTTCGGGGAGTTCTAATAGGGTATGTACTGCTGCACTGTCAATACTTGCGCCGGCGGTTTCAAATATAGTTGCAGGCACACAACTTGGGGCGCCAAAATAAAATTTAAAGGGTACTTGTTTGCCATTTTCAATCATGTAATGTACACCTGCTATACCACAAACATTGGCTATTTCGTGTGGGTCGCTGATAGTGGCAACGGTACCATGTACTACGGCTAGTCGTGCAAACTCGCTTGGTACAAGCATACTACTTTCTACATGCACGTGGCTATCGGTAAAGCCCGGTAAAATGTAGCCTTCAACTGCGGCTCCGTTGGGTAGTGGTTGTATGGAATGAATAAGTCCGTTTTGTACCTGAATGGTAGCAGGATAAATGGTTTTGGTCCAAACATCAACCAAATTACCGGTTACCGAAAAGTTGCTATGGTTCATAAAACTTTGAATGTGTGTTCTCTAAAAATAGGAAGATAGTTACACAATGGCAACATTAAAATACAGAAGCAACAAAGAATGTAGTATTAAAAATGGCTTATTGCATGGGTAACTACCAAAGGGTGTCTGTTTTACATTGTTCAACGGGGTTACGATTGTTGAATGGTGCCAACGCCACTACAGCTGCATAGGTAGTACCGGCCCTTGGCTCATAAAAAAGAAAGAGGCTACCGTGTAGCCGTTGGTGCACAATGCAAAATAAAACCCAAACACACACAAGTGCATTGGGGCAAAGAAAGTGTAAAAAAAAGAAAATGTTTTTATTTTATGCGTTGTAAGGTAACATCATTATTGAGCATCAAATTGTTATTGGGATCCACGGTTAACTGACGCACAACATCGTTTTGATAGGTTTGGTATTGAATGGATTTGTCGGTTTGGTTACATTCAAATTGTTTTTCTCCTTTTTCTGAGTCTACAAGTGTAATGGTATTATCGTCAACGATAACCATCACTTCTTTATAAGGTGTAGTACCCCTATAAATACCATTGTGTTTGCCATCGGAAGAACAAGATTGCAAAACGATGAGCATACCAAAAAAGAATACCATTTTTTTCATTGCTACTTTTTTTAAAACATTCACCAAAAGTTAAATGCGTAACATACCTATATATCATGAATAGGACTGTACTAATAACGTATCACTATCCCAAAAATTGTGTAGTGTTTCAATAGGGGGAAATTGAGGGGGGTATTCAATAATACCGTTAGGAACGGCTTATTGGAGCGCAATTTCGGAATTTTTTTTGAATTGCCATACATTATTTTTGCCAACTTGCTGAATAGGTGAAGTAAGTATAAAATATTGGCTTGTTTTTTTGTTGCAACCAAGTGGTTGGGGCTGAATTATTTGCGCTGTAAAAAGCGTTTTATGCCCATCAATTGGGGGAGAATGAGTGTTGAAAAACTTGTTCCGCCGTTGTTTAGGCAGCCGGGGAACAAGCAAAATGGCTATTGTAATAAATGAGCAATGGCTTGAGCAACTTTTTCAAAGCCAAATCCTTCGAGGGTTTGTTGCATCATGGTATCAATTTTATCGTTGCACAAATTGCCAATGCTGCCTTCGTGGGTGTGGTTTACGCTAGTATGGTAGGTAAATTGGTTGGCTTCTATTTGCAAGCCAATTTGTTTGTAGGCATCTCTAAACGGCACGCCTTGTAGCACCAATTTGTTTACTTCCTCTACGCTAAATAGGTATTGGTATTTTTCATCGGCCACAATATTTTCTTTCACTGTTATGTTGCTCAACATCAAATGTGCCATGCGCAAACAGTCTTTCAAGCTTTCAAATGCCGGAAAAAGGTGTTCTTTCAATAATTGTAAATCGCGGTGATAACCACTTGGCAAATTGGTGGTCATCATGGTTATTTCGTTGGGCAATGCTTTGATGCGGTTGCAATGGCTGCGGATAAGTTCAAATACATCCGGATTTTTTTTATGCGGCATAATGCTGCTACCCGTAGTAAGCTCCTGCGGAAACGATACAAATGCAAAATTTTGATTGAGGTACAGGCACATATCCATACTTAAACGTGCTAATGTATCGGCTACATTGGCCAATGCCTGTGCGGTAATGCGTTCTGCCTTACCACGGCCCATTTGGGCATACACCACATTGTAGTTTAAATCGGCAAAACCCAATAGTTGGGTGGTTAAGGTACGATTGATGGGAAACGACGAACCATAACCTGCGGCACTACCCAACGGATTTTTGTTAACCACTTGGTAAGCGGCTTGTAGGGTGATAACATCGTCCACCAAACCTTCGGCATAGGCACCAAACCACAACCCAAAGCTAGAAGGCATAGCCAATTGTAAGTGGGTATAACCCGGAAAAATATGTTGCTTGTGGGCTTCGCTTTGTTGGAGCAATAATTGGAAAAAAGGTTGAATGGCGTTTACCAATTGCGTGATTTCGTGACGGAGGTACAGTTTGATGTCTACCAACACTTGGTCGTTGCGACTGCGAGCAGAGTGAATTTTTTTGCCAACATCGCCGAGTTTTTTGGTCAGCAACAACTCTACTTGCGAGTGAATATCTTCTACATCATCCTGCAAAGCAAAATTACCGGCTTCAATTTGTGCATATATCTCTTTAAGAGCCACTTTTAGTACTGCCAAATCATCGGCGGTAAGCAGGCCTACACTTTCGAGCATAGTGGTATGCGCCAATGAACCCAATACATCAAAAGGTGCAAGGTACATGTCCATTTCGCGGTCTTTACCTACAGTGAAGGTTTCTACTTCTTTGAGCGATGCTTTGTCTTTTTGCCAGAGTTTCATTAGGTACTAGGTGTTACAGGTTACAATATTTTGTTACAGGTTACAGGTAACCGGCAATCAGTTTCTTTACTGTGTGTAATCATTCAAATGAAGGCTAACCCATTGAATGAATCTATTTAGCTTTTTACTTAAAAGAATATAGTCACTCTTAAGCGTGTTGTATATCTGTTCGTGATGGTATGATTTTGTTTCGAACAAAAAATCTAAATGCACAATTGTTTCATCGCATTCGGCTTGTGCCCAAACCAAATATTTTATAAAATCAGCTTTGTATCGTCTTCTGCAATAACCTTCTACAATGTTAGCCGTAACTGATTTTGAAGAACGTCGAATTTGAGAGCCTTCTTCAAACAATTCGAATTTAGGTAGGGTCAAGGTCAATTGATGAATGGCAATTGCCAACCGTTTCGACTCTTTAAACACTTCTAAATCGCGATAGCTTTTCATAGAGCGGTTCATAGCTAGTTTCAAATGACTAGTAACTAGCAACCTGAAATAAGTATCCTCTAAAATATAAACTGATTCAATAATTTAATATAGGTAGCAATGCCATCTTCAATTTCGGCAACATAAATATACTCGTCGGCAGTGTGGCTGCGGGCACTATCGCCGGGGCCCATTTTTAGCGTGGCAAAAGGCATTAACGCCTTATCGCTAGTAGTTGGTGAACCATAATAGCCTTTACCCAAAGCAATACCGGCTTTTACCAACGGATGGTCGAGGGCAATAGAGGTTGATTTCATCCGAGTAGTACGTGGTTTAAACTGACTTTTCAGATTTTGCTTCAATGCTTCCAAAATTTCCTCAAACGTATATAACTCGTTTACCCGCACATCAATCACAAATTTGCATTGCGAAGGCACCACATTGTGTTGTTTGTTTTCGGTTTCAATAACCGTAACCGTTAATCTCGATTCGCCCAATAAATCACTTACTTTTTCAAAGTGGTAATTTCTAATCCAATTAATATCATCTAACGCTTTGTACAAAGCATTTTCGCCTTCGTTGCGGGCAGCATGTCCGGCTCGGCCTTGTGCCACACAATCAATCACCATCAAACCACGTTCGGCAACCGCCATTTCAAGTTTGGTAGGTTCGCCCACAATGCCAAAATTGATGTTGCCCAAGTAAGGTAATACCAACTCTATCCCATTTACACCACTGATTTCTTCTTCGGCGCTAGCCGCAAAAACCACATTGTATTTGAGGTTTTCTTGAGGATAATAATGTAAAAAAGTGGCAATTAAACTTACCAAACAACCGCCGGCATCGTTGCTGCCCAAACCAAAAATTTTACCATCTTTCTCCAATGGAAAAAACGGATCGATAGTGTAACCTTTATTGGGTTTTACCGTATCGTGGTGCGAGTTGAGCAAAATGCTTTCTTTTCCGGCATCGTAATATTTATTTTTTGCATAAATATTGTTGCCCACACGAGCAAAAGGAATTTGGTGTTTATCGAAAAAAGCACACAAAATTTCGGCAGTATCGTTTTCTTCTTTAGAAAAAGAAGGGGTAGCAATCAGCTGTTTCAACAACTCAATGGCTTCTATGGTAAGTTGGTTCATATTTTGTTTTTGTAAAATAAATTATTGACTAATAACTGTTCCGGATGTACCGGCAATGAGTTGTTGCAATTGTTCGGCTTTACCAATAATTACTTTGCTAACACCGCTGTTTAAGGCAGCAAAAGCATTATCGAGTTTGGGTATCATGCCTGCAAAAATTACGTTTTGGGCTTTTAAATCGATATAAGTTGCCGGATTGATAGAAGGAATTACGCTGCTATCATCATTGGCATTGAGCAAAACCCCGCTTTTTTCAAACGAATAAATCAATTCTACTGCGTACAAGCTGCCCATTGCTTTGGCAATTTCCTGCGCAATGGTATCGGCATTGGTGTTCAATAATTGTCCGTTACCATCTTGGGTAATTGGCGCAATGACTACCGATAAATTTTGTTGCAACAAACTGTCTATTAACGTTGCATTTACCGCATCTACATCGCCCACAAAACCATAATTGATGGTAGCATGATTGCGTTTATGCGCTTGAATCAAATTGCCATCAGCTCCGCTTAACCCAATGGCATTGCAACCGTTGGCTTGTAACTGTACCACCACATTTTTGTTGATGTAGCCGGCATACACCATTGTAACAATTTTTAAGGTTTCGGCATCGGTAATACGTCTGCCGTCCACCATTTGTTGGGCAACGCCCAAATCGGCAGCTAGTTTGGTAGCTAATTTTCCGCCACCGTGGATGAGGATTTTTTTGCCTTCCACTTTTGCAAAATCGGCTAAAAAGCTGCTTAATTTTTCGGCATCATCAATTATGTTGCCTCCTATTTTTATAACAATTAATTTTTCCATGCTTTTGATTACTGATGACTCAAAATTTCGCTTAAAACCGCTTGCGCTGCCCATACACGGTTGCCCGCTTCTTGGGTAACAATGCTGTTGGCACTATCCAAAATTTCATCGCTTAATTCTACATTCCGGCGAACCGGCAGGCAATGCATTACTTTGGCGTTATTGGTAAGCTGTAATTTTTCTTGCGTTAGCATCCATTTGGGGTCGTTGGTGTGCATTTTACCATAATCGGTATAGGTGCTCCAATTTTTCACATAAATGTAATCGGCATTTTTCAATGCTTCGTCTTGGTTGTGGGTAATGGTGGCACCTTTGGTAAACTGTTCGTCGAGTTCGTAATGTTCTGGGTGGGTAATCACAAATTCGGCTTCGCCCCAGGCATTCACCCATTCTGCAAAACTATTGGCTACGCATTGCGGTAATGGTTTTACGTGCGGAGCCCAGGTGAGTACTACTTTGGGCTTTTGGTGTAGGGTTTGTGGTATAGGGTGTAAGTTTAAATCTTCTTGAATGGTAATGATATCGGTTAACGATTGTAGCGGATGCAACGTGGCACTTTCTAAACTCACCACCGGCACACCGGCATATTTAATAAATTGGTTGATGTACATTTCGCTGTAATCTTCTGCCTTGTTTTTTAAAGACGGAAAGGTGCGAATGGCCAAAATATCGAAATAATGCCCCAAAATAGGTGCAGCATCTTTTATGTGTTCTACGGTTGTTCCGCTCATGATAGCCCCTTCTTCAAACTCCAAAGCCCAGCCGTCTTTGTCAACATTAAACACAATGGCTTCCATTCCCAAATTGCTAGCGGCCACTTGTGTACTTAAACGGGTGCGCAAACTTGGGTTTAGGAACAATAAACCAATGCGCTTATTGGCTCCTAATGATTTGTCGGCAAAGGGATTGGCTTTGTACGCCAATGCTTTTTGAACAAGTGCGTTGATGTTGGCAACATCTTTTACAGATACAAATTGTTTCATAATCGGGTTTGAGGCAAAAGGCTTAAGGCAAAAGGCATCAAGCATAAGGCTTAACGCAAAATGACTACAAGCTTGTGCTAAATATTTTGAATTCGTATTGATTTAATCAAGTTAACAAGTTTTAATTTGTAGACAACTGTTTAATAGCCGCTTTCAATTTACTCAAAAAATCATCTGCTAAGTCTTTGGTTAATGCCAATGAAGGCAATAAACGGATGACGTTGGGTTTGGCTTCGCCGGTAAACACTCGATATTCAAACAACAAGGTTTTTTTCAAATCTTTAATGGCATCGGGTACATCAAAACCAATCATTAACCCTCTACCTCTTACATTGGTAATTTCCGGAATGTTTTTCAATTCTGTAATGAGGTAATTGCCCAATTCGGTAGCGTTTTGCAACAATTGTTCGGTTTCCATCACTTCCAACACCGCTAAAGCCGCAGCACAAGCCAATTGATTACCACCAAAAGTAGTACCCAACATACCATATTTAGCTTGTATATGTGGGGCAATTAAAATGCCACCAATCGGAAAACCATTGCCCATGCCTTTCGCCATCGAATAAATATCGGCTTCTACGCCAGCATAATCATGCGCAAAAAACAAGCCTGTACGTCCGTAGCCACACTGTACGCTATCGGCAATATAA
>JAIXOS010000234.1 GCA_027486695.1 Chitinophagaceae bacterium
ATACCTTCATCATTTGCTGCCCAATTGCGCCATTGTAAGTGTGCAGGTATGGGTGATTTGTAGGCTTCGTTTAAAAGTTCTTTTTCTTGGTCTTTATCGTCAAACAGTTTTAAGAAAATCATCCACCCCAATTGCTCAATGCGCTGTGCATCGCCATTAAGGCCGGGGTCTTTACGAAAAATATCTCTTATTGATTTGATGATGCCAGATATGTTGCTCATGGATGTTTTGTTTGATGTGTTTCTCTCTTACTGGTCTATTTTCTAATTGTCTGTTTGCCTATTTTTTGTTTTTTGTTTCTTTTTTAGCTAAAGACTCTCCGCCACAATTGATAATCAAGCACTTATGTTTTAAACGGACCAATTTCTTTTTCTATTCTTTTTTTTTATGCCAAAATATAGGTGCGATTTGTTTTTGCACCTTGTACTAATAAAACATTTTGCTTCACCATCTTATACACACATTTTTGAATATCCTCAGCAAGAATATCTGGTAAGCGTCTTTGTATGTCGCTCATTTTACTATTAGGGTACATTTTCACATCTTCCTCAATCAGTGCTTTTAGCCTATGTGGTTCTATTATTTTTAATGTAGGCTTGATGTTTATTTTAGCATTAGCAATCAATTTTGGATTGATAAGGTATTCAGTAGCTTTTTTATTACCCCTTGTAATAATAACTGCCTGTTCCATCAATCTGTATATGTAGCTACGCAGCCTATCTTCATCGCTTAATTGTAGCTCTTTACTTAATTGTGTTGCTAATATTTTTTTGTGCCTAGCTACAATGCCAAGTACAATAAATTCCTTTTGAGAGAGGGGATAATTTTTAGCAATAAAATCTAGTAACAATAGGGCTTCTTCGTCTAAAATCTTTGAGTACTGCGTAACAGAGGTTGTATTAAAATCAGATATTGGAATAGGGAAAGCCTTAGCGTCTCTGCTTGTAATTTCGTAAATAAGGTTGTAGCCTGTACCTTCACCTTCCATCAGTTTTAAATCGTGCAAAATTCTTATTAAATGTGGGTTACGCCTATGCGTTGTATGCAAAATATTGCTGCTAGTAATGCCTAAAGGCAAGCCACCTGGATTGGTAATTTCAAACCTATCGTTATACACTTTTATAAAAATATCGCCAGAAATGGTGTAGCTTTTATGCGCAATAGCATTAATCAGTAATTCTCTAATTAGCCTTTCATCGTAGTGTCTTATCTTATTTCTAAAAAGCCCCTGTGGAAATTCATCGAAATAGGTTAATTCTATAGCTTGCTTTTCAATATCAAGCAATAATTCTTTTGGGTTTTTAGTATAATCCTGCCAATCTTCTTTACGCAATTTTTTCTCAAGCTCATCGTAAACGATGTATTGCACCGTTATTGGATAGGTAAGCCTGCTTCTTTGTGTACTCGTTCCAAGCCATAAGATACCAAGGTTGGTCAATTTATTATTTTGCGTAAGGTTATAATGCTCAATTATTTCTTGGTCAGATAGTTCTTTAACTTGTGGTTTAACACGGTCAGAGCTTCTTATTTCGCTAGTAAACCAATGAATGTTATTTTCTGGTACTTCCTGCAAAGAAACATTTCGGATTTGCAACTCCCACTGAAAAGCATCTTTTTCGCTTGCAAGCCTTACAATATCTTCACTTCGTGCAGGTTGCGACTGGTCGCCTACACGTACATATATTTTACCATCTGCGGTAGTAGCTACAGATTTTAATGCAGGCTGAACGGTTATTTGAAAAGCTTCGCCACCATTAGCATATACTATTTTGTCGCTTACGCCTAGCCCTACATTAAAGCACAGTGTTCTAAGTCTTGTAATGGTTTCGTTAATTATTTTAGTGTCAATCTTTTGATTTTTTGCAGGTTCAGCATCACCATCTTCTATACCAATTACAATAGTACCCCCTTGCACATTTGCAAGCGATACACAGGTTATAGCTAACTCTCTTAAACCCTCGGTTTTAAGCTTTCCGTTAGTGTCAATTATTTTTCTTATCCCTTTATATTCTATGCTGTTATCTTCAAGCATGTTACGCTATATTATACAATTCGTTTTCTAATTCTTTAATGGCGTTATTATAAGCCTCACGGCTACCAAATGACTTAATGATTTCGGTAGCAGAACCAAATTCGTTTAATGGTGGCACCGTTAATATTTTAATGTTCTCAATATTCTCAATGCCTTCATCTGCATATTTGTCTAGCAAGGCTTCAAGCACTTGCTTTGCTTGTTCGCCATACTTAGTAAAGTAGTTGCGTTTTTTTACATTGTCGGCTCTTTCTTTTCGGGTAAGCGGTGGCTGGTCGTAAGCAATGTGGCAAATTAAATCAAACAAATCTACCTGCTTATCTACGGCTTCGTACAACGCCTCTACCAAAATGCCTTGTTCGGCTAGTTCAGCAATAATGGCTTCTTTTCTATCGGTGCTTTGCCATTTATTTAAAAACGCTGATAAAGAGGCGTACTGCCCTTTTATGATAGCTTTGGTATGGTCTTTTAAGCTAGTGGTTATTGGTCGCCCTTGATTATCGAAATGCAATTCTCGGCTAATTAAAACCGATACATCTACACCATTTACATACACTTTTTCACGAGGTGGTGGTGGCGTAAATGGACCACCTGGCGGTATGGCAGGTGGCGTAAGTGGTGGGTCTAAAATTATTTCCTCACCTGTTTCTATATCAATAATGGGTTCGTCTTGTTCGTTTTCTTCCTCTTCAATAATATCTGTCAGGTCGGTATCTTCCGATACAGGTTTAATTCTTATTGGGTCACCATCAAAAGCAGGGTCTGCAAATAAGTCGGTGGCATTTCTAAAGTCAAGAATGGTAAAGTAGCGTTTATCGTAGTCCTCATTAATGCGTGTACCACGCCCAATAATTTGCTTAAACTTAGTCATGGAATTAATGTTAGAATCTAAAACTATTACCTTACAAGTTTGCGCATCTACACCTGTGGTCATTAA
>JAIXOS010000479.1 GCA_027486695.1 Chitinophagaceae bacterium
TCGACAGAACTCAACCGAACAGCAGGAGTTTAAACTAAACTTTTTTATCACCATTCAACGGCAGACGGCCAAGCGTGACACAACTCAATGCCCCACCATCGCCAAGCCTTGTTCGTTGTACGCTATTCCCCCTTTTCCGGGAAACGGAAATAAATTCCTAGGCTAACGATTTTGGTGAAACACCCCGATTTTTGCATAGACAGCCCTATGTGAGACCGATTTAAGCAATGGTGGTTCACAACCCCGTGCGTCATTCTGGTTAAAATGTACAACTCCATTTTGTTGGAGCGTTTATGAATTCAGTGGTGGTGAATACCATTCGTGTTCAACCCCGTTCAGAATAATTGATAAATCCATAGGTACATTTTCTTAGGGCATTTTTTAATTCTTAAAAAAGCTTTATGGCAAAAATTGAAATGGATGTAATCAACCCGCATTGTGCTGGTATTGATATCGGCAGCCGATCTCACTTCGTAGCTGTTGGACAAGGCGACAATGATGTAAAAGAGTTTGGCGTATATGCCGATGATTTAGTCTGCATCTGCACACATTTAAAAGCTCATGGAATTACACATGTAGCCATGGAAAGCACAGGAAGCTATTGGCAAAACCTCTATGTAGAACTTTCAAAACACGGATTTGATGTTACCTTGTGCAATGGCAAGTTTACTAAAAACATAAAAGGCAAAAAGACCGATGTAAAAGATGCCCGGTGGATACAAAAACTCCATAGCATAGGCCTTTTAAGCGGTAGCTTTTTGCCCGATGACACTACCGAAACGCTAAGAACCTATTGCAGACAAAGAACCAATTGGATACAACAATCCGTTGAAGCAACTCACAAAATGCAGAAGTATCTTAAACTGCTCAATTTCAGATTAGATGTAGTCGTCAAAGATATATGCGGCCTCACAGGATTGGCCATTATTGAAGACATTTGTAAAGGAACCCTCAATCCAAATGAACTGGCTAAACACAGACACTTCAACTGCCGAAAATCAGAAACAGAAATTGCTAAAGCATTAAAAGGTAACAATAGAACAGATTATCTTTTTGGTTTAAAACAAGAGTTTGAAAGTTATCAGTTCTTTCAGAAAAAAATTGCTGAATGCGACGTACAAATAAACAAGTTTCTCAAACAGCAAATCAATACCAATCCGTCAAAAAAAACTTTTAACTACAGTAAAATCGCATAAAAGGCAAAACAAAAACGCCATCAAAGGTATTGACCTCAACCAAGCGGCATTCCAGTATTTTGAAGGTGTTGACCTCATGCAAATAGAAGGCGTAAGCCACGCCACCATCTTAAGTATAATGAGCGAAATAGGGCCACAAGGTTTTAAAGCATTTGAAACATCAAAGCAATTTACCAGTTGGTTGCGACTGGCTCCCAACAACAAAAAAACGGGTGGCAAAATTATCAGTAACAAAGTACCAAAAGGAAGCAACCGATTAAAAATTGCCCTAAGAAATGCAGCCAATGCAATCGGAAATCTAAAAGATACCCATCTGGCAGATTTCTTCAAAAAAGTACTTTATAAAAAAGGAAGAACAGCAGCCGTAAGTGCTACGGCAAGAAAACTTGCTGTCATCATCTGGAACATGATTACAAAAAAGCAGCCCTACAAACCACCAACTCAATACCTGTTTTTAGACCAAAAAAGAAAAATGGGACTCATCAAAAAGATGAAAAAACAAATCCATAAATTTGACATCACTGGACAAGAATTAGGTATTAATACACTGATTATCAATCCCTAAATTTTACGTTAGTCAGAATTGTAATATCACACTTTGAAAAAATAGACCAAATAAATTCGACAAAATAGTATAAAAAAAAATACAAATACTACCTAAATAAAACAAAAAATACAAAATAGAAAGCATTCAACCTGCTTATTTTACCTATTTTTGTAAAAATAGATTTTTTTATGGGCAGTCTAAGTCTTATTCCAACAGAAAAAATAATAGAGAGATTGCGTTACGAGAACCCTTGGTGGGTTAACAAACAAATCCCCGAAGTTTACAACATAATGGCTAAGCGACTATATTTCAGTTTGTTTTACCCATTTGTAATTGAAAAAAATGTACGAAGAGCTTTGGTACTTATGGGACCAAGGCGTGTAGGAAAAACAGTAATGCTATTTCACAGCATACAACAACTATTGACTGAAAAGGTAAACCCAAAAAAAATATTTTTTATAGGCATTGATAATCCTATTTATGTGCATTTAAGTTTAGAGGATATTTTAAATCTTTGCAAACAATCTCTCAATCAAGACAACCTAAACGGATGCTACATTTTTTTTGATGAAATACAATACCTTAAAGATTGGGAGCGTCATCTAAAAGTACTTGTTGACTCATTTCCTCAAACCAAATTTATTGTATCTGGTTCAGCAGCAGCAGCCTTAAAATGGCATAGTACAGAAAGTGGTGCAGGTAGATTTACGGACTTTATGCTTCCTCCACTTACATTTCAGGAATATATCCATCTAAAAGGAATGGAACATCTTATTTACGATGGAAAAATAAGTTATGGAGATAGTCAAATACCATATTGTCTAACTCACGATATAAAGGCTTTAAATAAAGAGTTTGTACACTACCTAAACTTTGGTGGTTACCCAGAAGTTGTTTTAAGTGAAAAAATCCAAAGCGATATGGGACGTTACGTAAAAAACGATATCGTTGATAAAGTCTTATTAAGAGATTTACCAAGTTTATACGGCATAAAAGATGTACAAGAATTAAATAGATTTTTTACCTACATCGCTTATAATACAGGTAATGAATTTTCATATGAAACAATGTGTAAGGAAAGTGGTATACAAAAAAAAAAAAAAAAAAAATACTTAGAATACTTAGAAGCTGCTTTCTTAATTAAAGTATTAAACAAGGTTGACGTAAACGCAAAACGTCTAAAACGTGTAACGAGTTTTAAAGTTTATTTAACTAACCCGTCTTTGCGTACAGCACTATTTTCCCCAATCACAGAAACTGATAATGAAATGGGAAATATGGTTGAAACTGCTGTATTATCACAATGGATGCACCGAGAAAAATTAGATTTGACCTATGCCAGATGGAAAGAA
>JAIXOS010000132.1 GCA_027486695.1 Chitinophagaceae bacterium
ATGAACCATTACTTGTTAATGGAAAACAAGGTACTTGGAACGAAAGTGAAAGTGGACACCCGAACATTTTTAAAGACCAAAAAGGCAAATACCACTTGTTTTTTCAAGGTAATAATGATAAAGGCAATACGTGGTATTTGTCAAAAGTAGAAATAGGCTGGAATAAAAAAGGGCCATTTATCATAAAATAAATTAGATAAGGCAAATAAAATATTGAGTAATGGAAAGAAGAAAAGTAATAAAAAATTTAGCGGCTGCACTACCTGCATTGTGGTTGTCAAAAGCAATGGCAAATAGTAGCATGCTTAACAGCTTTGACAATAATGCGCTAATTGCTAAAGGGCCTTTTAAGCCCACTTGGGATTCGTTGAAAGCTTATCAAACCCCCGATTGGTTTAGAGATGCAAAGTTTGGTATATGGGCACATTGGGGGCCTCAATGCCAGCCCGAAAGAGGCGATTGGTATGCCCGTAAAACGTACATTGAAGGTAGCGATCAATACAAATTTCATATACAAAAGTATGGTCACCCATCAAAGTTTGGTTTTAAAGACGTTATTAATGAATGGAAAGCTGAGCAATGGGATCCTGAAGCTATCGTTTCATTGTACAAAAGGGCAGGGGCCCAGTATTTTTTTGCATTAGCAAATCACCATGATAATTTTGATTTATATAACAGTAAATACCATAAATGGAACTCGGTAAAACTTGGTCCTAAAAAAGATATTATTGGTGGATGGGCTAAAGCTGCAAAAGCAAATGGAATGAAATTTGGAGTAAGTGTACATGCTGCTCATGCCTGGACGTGGTACGAGACAGCCCAAAAAGCTGATGCAACTGGCCCCTTAGCTGGTGTGTCTTACGATGGCAACTTTACCAAAGCCCAAGGTAAAGGTACATGGTGGGAGGGTTTAGACCCTCAAGATTTGTATGCGCAAAACCACCCTTTAAGTGCCGATAGTTCAGACACCGAGAAAATTCATAAACAATGGGATTGGATAAATGGTGCTAGTGTGCCTTCAAAAGCATTTTGTAACAATTTCCTAAATCGTACAATTGATTTGTTGGATACCTATGAACCTGACTTAATTTATTTTGATGACACCGCTTTGCCATTATGGCCGGTAAGTGATGCCGGGCTCAAAATTGCGGCTCACATGTACAATAAAAGTATTCAAAAGCATGGCAAATTAAATGCTGTTCTTTTCGGAAAAATATTAACGCCCGAACAACAGCAATGTATGGTTTGGGATATTGAAAGAGGGCAAAGCAATAAAATAGAACCACTTCCTTGGCAAACCGATACCTGCATTGGTAAATGGCATTACGATAGACGAATATTTGACAATCATAAGTACAAAAGTGCCAAAACCGTTGTTCAAACCTTAGTAGATGTGGTAAGTAAAAACGGTAACCTTTTACTGAATGTACCTCTTCGTGGCGATGGTTCAATGGATAGTGATGAAAGATTAGTAGTGGAAGAAATTACAGGTTGGATGGATATTAACAAAGAAGCCATTTTTGGTACTAGACCTTGGATGGTTTTTGGAGAAGGTCCTGCAATGGAAACAGCTGCACCGCTTTCTGCACAAGGGTTTAATGAAGGAAAAGGCAAGCCATTTGGTGCACAAGATATCCGTTTTACAACCAAAGGAAACGCTTTATATGCCATTGTTTATGGCTGGCCGAAAGATGGAAAAGTCATCATCAAAAGTCTTGGAAGAAACGCACCTAATGGTAACATAAAACAACTTAGCAAAGTAGAGCTTTTGGGCAACGATAACTCTTTAACTTTTGAAAAAAATGATGCTGCATTGGTAGTGCAATTGCCCGAGCAAAAAACAAAATATGTGTATGCCATTACACTAAAATTGTCGTAATCTTTTAATTTGTTATATAGTTAAAAAATATAGTTCTTGTGCTATATATTAACTGTGAACACAACACTTAAAATTAAATCGTTGAAGCTATTTTTAAAATATATCTGTTGTAAAGTAAGCACAATTGGCTCTGCAGCTGTACTAAGCATGCTGGCTTTAACGCTTAACACAAATTGTAATGCACAAGCACCAAAAGATCAGTTTATTTTAGACATGGTTCACAACAACCCTGGCGAAAAATTAACTAAAAGCGATTATAATAGCCCCTCTTATCTGCAAATAAATGGTTATAATGGTCAAGTAATCAATGATTTTACATTTGTGCATACGGCTATTACTTACGATGCATTAGGCCAAGATATTTTTCCGATAGGATCAACTGAAAGAAAGTGGGTAATGGATGCTGCAGATAAAGTTCGTGTTAATATTGATAATGCACATGCAGCAGGTATTAAAGTGTATTATTTTACTGATATCATTGTCCTGCCTAAAAAAATAGTGAGCATTTACAAAAATGAAATTTGTGATGCTAATGGAAAAATTTCCTTTGAAAAACCTAAAACTCAGGAATTACACCGCATCATGCTCAAGGAAGTTTTTGATAGCTTTCCAGGGCTTGATGGGCTAGTAATTAGAACCGGAGAAACCTACCTTAACAATGTACCATATCATACGGGTAATGGCCCTATTATTAATGGCGCAGAAAGTCATGTTAAGCTAATAAATATACTGAAAGAAGAAGTTTGTGTAAAACGTAATAAAATGGTTTTTTACCGTACCTGGTCTTTTGGTGGTATGCACGATAATGCAAACTATTATTTAGATGTTACTAACCGCATTGAACCACACAAAAACTTAATTTTTTCTATAAAACATACCAAAGGGGATTATCAGCGTACCTA
>JAIXOS010000089.1 GCA_027486695.1 Chitinophagaceae bacterium
ACGGTTTGCGTAATTGGTTCTCTTTTACTGGTGAAGCACCTAATAATGCATTAGTTGTGGAAGTTACAGGTAAGCAATTTGGTTGGATATTCCGTTATCCTGGTAAAGATGCAACGTTTGGAAAAAAATATTTCAAAGCTATCGATGCCGCATCGAACACTCTAGGCTTGGTATGGAAAGACGATGCAACACTTAATCTTAAAGCAGATCCTGCAACATTAGATGATATTGTAACAGAACAGACTGTTTATATAGTTAAGGATAAGCCTGTTAAATTTATTATTGGTAGTAGAGATGTTATTCATGATGTTGGTCTAGTACACTTCCGTCTTAAAATGGATGCTGTTCCTGGCACACCAACTACTTTGTGGTTTACACCTAAATATACCACTAAGGAAATGAAAGAGATTACAAAAAATCCAAATTTTCAATACGAAATAAGTTGTGATCAAATGTGCGGTAACGGCCATTATTCAATGAAGGGTATTGTAGAGGTTGTTACACAGGATGAATATGACGCTTGGATAGCTAAGCAAAAACCATATTACTATTCTGCATTTCCAGATGCTGACCCTTCAAATAAGAAGCTACCTACAACTGATTCAACCAAAGCAGCAACTGTTAAATTGTAATTCAATTTTATTCAAATCGATTGTTTCTTATATTTTTTAAAGAACAAAATATGGCCAACGAAGTATTATTAGACCCTCATTCAATCGCATCCGACGCACACTATGGTCATGATGCAGCTCATCATGATGAGCACCACCATACTGAGACCTTTATCAGTAAGTATGTATTTAGTATGGATCACAAAATGATTGCTAAACAGTTTTTGATTACTGGGATGGTATGGGCTGTTTTAGGTGGTTTGATGAGTGTTTTCTTTCGTTTACAATTGGGATATCCGGATAGTACTTTCCCTTGGTTAGAGGATATTTTGGGTAAATGGGCTAAAGGAGGTCATATCACTCCCGAAGCATACTATGCATTGGTAACTACTCACGGTACTGTACTTGTGTTTTTTGTGTTAACAGCGGGTTTAAGTGGTACGTTCGCTAATTTCCTTATTCCATTACAAATTGGTGCAAGGGATATGGCATCTCCTTTTATGAACATGCTTAGCTACTGGTTCTTTTTTATTGCAAGTATTGTGATGTTGTCTTCTTTATTCATTGAAACAGGTCCTTTCAGTGGAGGTTGGACTGCCTACCCGCCATTAAGCGCTTTAGGTTCAGCTTCTCCTGGATCTAAAACAGGTATGGACTTGTGGTTAGTTGCTATGGCTTTATTTGTGGTTTCATCATTGTTAGGTGGACTTAATTATATTGCCACTGTCTTGAATATGCGTACCAAAGGAATGAGTATGACCAGACTTCCTTTAACTATTTGGGCATTATTTTTCACAGCTGTTTTAGGTGTATTATCTTTTCCTGTGTTGTTTTCTGGTTTCATTTTATTGATTTTTGATAGAAATTTTGGAACTAGTTTTTACCTATCTGATATTTTTGTTAATGGTGTTGGTGCTTTACCAAATGAAGGTGGTAGTGCTATTTTATACCAACACTTATTTTGGTTCTTAGGTCATCCTGAAGTATATATTATATTGCTACCTGCAATGGGTATGGCTAGTGAAATACTATCAACAAATTCTCGTAAGCCAATATTCGGCTACATGGCAATGGTTGGATCTATGTTTGCTATTGCTGTACTTGCATTCTTGGTTTGGGCACACCACATGTTTGTTACAGGTCTTAATCCGTTCTTAGGATCTATATTTGTATTGCTTACATTACTGATTGCAGTACCTTCTGCTATCAAGGTTTTCAACTGGTTGACTACATTGTGGAAAGGTAACATTCGTTTTACTCCGGCAATGATGTTTGCTATTGGATTCGTAAGTTTGTTTATATCAGGAGGTTTAACTGGTATTTGGTTGGGTAATTCTGCACTTGACATTCACTTGCACGATACCTATTTTGTTATTGCACACTTTCACATTGTTATGGGTGTAGCTAGTATGTTTGGTATGTTCGCAGGAGTTTACCACTGGTATCCTAAAATGTATGGTCGTAACCTTAATAACACGCTTGGTTATATCCACTTTTGGGTAACTTTAGCAGGTGCCTATTTAATCTTTTGGCCTATGCATTACCAAGGGTTAGCTGGTATGCCGCGTCGTTACTACGATTTCAGTATTTGGGAAAGCTTCAAACAGTTTGGTGGCTTAAACCAGTTTATAAGTGTTGTTGTTATTTTTGTTTTTGCAGTTCAGTTATTATTCCTCTTTAATTTCTTTTATTCTATTTGGAAAGGTAGAAAGGTAACACAGGCTAATCCTTGGGGTTCGAATACACTTGAGTGGACTACTCCTATTAAGCCTGGACATGGTAACTGGCCCGGTGAAATTCCCGAAGTATACCGTTGGGCTTACGATTATGGTAAGGATGGTAAAGAGTTCATACCTCAAACTGTTCCTGTTGGAGCCGATGAATCGACAAACCACTAATTTTATACTTAAATTGAGCCCTGAAATATCTCAGGGCTTTTTTTGATAAACTTTTCATTGCGGATATTACTGAATGTCTAACTCCACTAATCTTACTCAAACTTCAACCTCTTTTATCTTAGCCTCTAAGGTCAAGGATTATTTTTTATTGATTAAGTTTACACTGAGTTTTACAGTTGTTTTTTCTTGTGTGATTTGTTATTTATTGGCACCCAAAGTCGTCAATTATGATTGGGGAATGATTGTAATTTTGTTTTTTGCTGGTATGTTGGTTACCGGTAGTGCAAATGCAATTAACCAAGCTGTAGAAAAGGAAACCGACGCTATGATGCAGCGAACTTCCAAGCGTCCTGTCGCTAATGGAAGCATGTCTCAATTGGAAGCTTACATTTTTGCTTTTGTTAGTGGTATAGCAGGTGTTTTTATGATGTGGTATTTTTTCAATCTAAATGCTGCCTTACTTAGTGCTTTTAGTTTGTTTTTATATGCCTTTATCTATACACCATTGAAAAAGGTTAATTCTATTGCCGTGTTAGTAGGTGCTTTTCCTGGTGCTTTACCCTGTTTAATTGGTTGGGTTGCAGGAAATGATGATTTTGCAGCCGGTGGTCTTATATTATTTGCTATTCAATTTCTTTGGCAATTTCCACATTTTTGGGCAATAGCATGGGTAGCACATGCCGATTATAGCAAAGCCGGATTTAAGTTGTTGCCTGCCGATAAAGGGCCTACTAAATTTACTGCTATACAAGGCATTATGTATAGTGTACTCATGATTCCCGTAGGCATTTTGCCTCATTTGGTACATTTGACAGGTTCTTTTAGCTTATGGGTTGTTCTTTTATGTAATGTTTTTATGGTTGTTCAATCTATTCGCTTGTATAAGGAAATGGATGTTAAAGCTGCGCGACGGGTCATGTTTAGTAGTTATATTTATTTACCAATTGTTCTTTTATCGTTATTAGCAGATAAGCTACATTAAATCTTAATTTAAAAAATTATGGATACTGCGGTTACCAATAATAGAATACACCCTCACAAGTTTACTTTGTGGGTAGCTATGGGTAGCATTATTATGATGTTTGCCGGTTTAACTAGCGCTCTGATAGTTAAAAAAAATCAATCCAATTGGTTACAGTTTGATTTGCCTATTTATTTTTACTATAGTACTGCTGTAATACTTGCTAGCAGTCTGTGTATACATTTGAGTCAACAAGCCTTCATTGCACGCCGCATGCCACGATATAGACAGTTAATTACTGCTACTGCTTTTTTAGGCGTATTATTCCTTGTATTGCAAACATTTGGTTTCTTTAGTTTAGAAGCAAAAAATATTCACCTTATTGGTAACAATAGCAATCCGGCGTCCTCTTTTTTACTTGTTATAACAGGCTTGCATATGTTGCACGTTGTAGGTGGTGTAATTGCAATTTTGGTAATATTTTTTAGGGCCTATAGAAGTACGGTAAAGAGTTATAGTAAGTTGCCAATTGAGTTGGTTAGTACTTATTGGCATTTTGTAGATGTACTTTGGCTTTATTTGTTGGTTTTTTTCATTTTGGTTCGCTAAAACAGAAAATATTTTTAGTTTATTCACTTTTTTTAAACATCAGCTAATATTTTTGCAACAATAACCTTTTATTAGACTAAATCATGGCAACAACAACAGTGGCAGTTAATCAAAAAATGTGGGGAGGTGGTAAAAGCCCTTTCAACATCGAGTATGGTAAAGTGATGATGTGGTACTTTTTAATGAGTGATGCTTTTACTTTTGGAGCGTTTCTTATTTCTTATGGTACTATTCGTTTTTCTAGCAATGGATGGCCCGATCCAAACGAAGTATTTCAATCCTTTCCAGGCCTTGGTAGTGGATTGCCATTGATGTTTGTTAGTTTGATGACCTTCATTTTGATTGTAAGTTCAGTTACAATGGTTTTAGCTGTACATGCGGGACACAATATGGATAAAAATGGGGTTGTTAAAAACCTCATTCTTACAATTGTTTTTGGTGCAGCATTTTTAGGTTGTCAAGCATGGGAATGGACCCACTTACATCACGAAGGTGCTTGGTGGGGGGCTAATCCCTTTTTAAATGCAGATGGTACCGCTTCTTCTACCAATTTCACCAACTACTTCTTCACGATTACCGGTTTTCATGGTTTCCATGTGCTAAGTGGTGTAGTAATCAATATTGTTATGTTGATTATGACATTAACAGATACCTTCGAGAAAAGAGGCCACTACTTAATGATTGAGAAGGCAGGTTTGTATTGGCACTTTGTTGACTTAGTTTGGGTTTTTGTTTTTACCTGTTTTTATTTGATTTAATTCCTTCAACAATTATTTAAAAAATTATCATGAGCAACTTACATACAACGGAACATACTGAACAACACGGTGGTAGCACAAAAGAAATTTGGAACGTAACCATCATATTATCTGTATTAACGATAGTAGAATTAGCATTGGGTTTTTGGATGATGAAAATAACAAGCGATTCTACACGCTTCGGTTTTAAGGGTATCATTGTTATTTTAATGCTTGTTAAAGCTTTTTACATTGTTGCTTATTTCATGCACTTAAAGCATGAAATAAAGAACATGATAATGACAATTGTAGTTCCACTCGCTTTGTTCATTTGGTTTATTATCGCATTTTTATACGACGGTAATTCTTACAAAAATTTGCGTAACAACTACGATAGTTTCAAAAAATCCCAATCCGAAATCAAAGTTGAAAAAAAGGAAGCTGCACATGGCGAGTCGCACAAAACAGCGGAATAAAGCAGTTTATATATTTTTAAACAAAACCATCGCTATCTTAGCGGTGGTTTTGTTTTATCAGACAATGACATCACCCTCTCTTCCTGTTCAATTTCGGTTATGACAAAAAAAGCACTTTTATCTCTCTGTATAGCTATTATACTTCCTATAGTAAGTTATTTAATTTTAAAAAGTGCGGCAACAACAGCTGTTGTAATGCCAAGAAAATACTTACTCGATACCGTGGTTGAGCGGATAAACAATGGCAAATTACAAACCGACAGTGTATGGCATAAAACAAAGAATATTCAATTAGTAAACCAATTGGGCGATACCGTTTGCTTGTACGATAAGCCAGGTAAAATAATAGTGATTGATTTCTTTTTTACACATTGTAGAAGTATTTGCCCCATTTTAACCCGCAACATGAGCAAATTGCAACATAGCTTTATTGTTGGAGGCGATTTGCGGAAAAAGGTAGATACATCAGTTGTCCAATTCATTTCGTTTAGTATTGATACCGATAGGGATTCAGTATCAGTTTTGAAAGAGTATGCGGATAGATTTGGCGTTAACCACGATAATTGGTGGATGCTTACAGGAAATAAGCACAAAATAGCCCAATTTGCCTTTGAGGAATTAAAGGTTGATCAATACAGCGATGCTCCCATTGATTCTGATTTTGTACACACCAATAGATATGTATTGTTAGATAAAGAATACGTGGTGCGTGGATATTATAACGGACTAGATAGTGCTTCTATTGGCAAATTGGCAAGGGATATAGGTTTATTAATGCTTGAAAAGGATAAGACTAAGAAAAGTAAAATATTTTTACAGATTATCGACCTTTCATGGTTGTGGTTTGTTATTGTTTTGTTGGTGGCCTTTTTTGTCATGTATATGCAAGGCCGTAGAAAAATTAACGGATAATTTTATAGTGTATGAAGCCAATGTTTCAAAAAAACGACCGGATGGCCAATTGGTTAATTGGTATTTTTTCGGTTGTAGTGTTTTCAGTTGTGGTAATGCTCGGTCGCTTTCAATTGGATATTCGTCCGGCATTTGATATACATATTTTTGCAAAAGCCAATGCATTTATTAATGCAGTTACGGCTGTACTGTTAATTGTGGCTTTGGTGGCTGTAAAAAAAAGACAGTTTGAATTGCATAAAAAAATCATGTTCACAGCATTGATCTTATCTATCTTTTTTTTATTGTCTTACATTGCACATCACTTATTGGCAGGTGAGGCAAAATTTGGAGATATTGACCACGATAATTTTTTAACGGAGGACGAAAAAATCTTGGTGGGTTCTACCATCCGATACGTATACTACACCATTTTGGCAACCCATATTTTCTTAGCAGCAATCATTTTACCGTTCATTTTATTTACTGCATACAGAGCTTTAATTTCAGAATTTCCTGCACACAAAAAACTAGCTAAAATAACGTGGCCTTTGTGGTTATATGTAGCGGTAACAGGTCCTATTGTGTATTGGATGATTTCGCCTTATTACCATTAATGCAGCACATTACTTGTGCCACTGTGTGCAACATCAGAATATATTTTCCAATTGCTGCAAGTGGGTTATGGTATAGGTGGCATGTATATGTGGGTCAACACCAATATGGTTAACAAAAACGGTATCTAATCCGGCATTGATACCGCCTTGAATATCAGCTTCTAAATTATCGCCAATCATAATGCTGTGGTTTTTTTGAGCTTTTGCCTTGTTCAAAGCATAATCAAATATGGCCACATTGGGTTTTGTGCTATTGCTGCCTTCTGAAGTAACAACCTGCTGAAAATAAGGTGTTAAACCACTATTGCGCAACTTGTGGTGCTGTACTTGTTCAAATCCATTAGTGATTAAATGAAGAACATAGTTTTTGTTGAGTAAATAATTGAGTATTTCCAAAGTATGTGGAAATAGGTTGTTTTGTAGGGGTAACTGTTCCAAAAATTGCTGCGCTAATAACCTTGATAAAGTTTCGTCGGCAATTTTGAAATCGAGGAGGGTAAGCCACATGCGCTTCCATCGCAGTTCTTCTTGTTTAATAAAACCTTTCGAAAATCTATCCCACAACCGATGGTTGTGATAGCTATATTTTTCAAAAAACAAGTCAAAACTGCCAACTCCCTTTTCTAGCAGGTTATTTTGTATATATAATTGTTGAAGGGTGTATTTTGAGTTCGACTCAAAGTCCCAAAGTGTGTGGTCTAAATCAAAAAAAAGATGTTGGTATTTCATAGCACAGCAAGTGATTGCTTCTATAACTACTATTAACATGCGCGGTAATAGCTATAAAAACAAATACCTTAGAATAGTGATTAAAATATCAAATATACGGTTATTGAACGTTGCTAAAGCACTCTTTGTAAACCGATATACCAATGTTCTTTGTTGTTTGATTTGCTGACAATAAAGCCCATTGATATTTTGCTATTCATAAATCCAAACAGGCATTATGCGTTTGATGCAACATATTGCTTGAGTGTAAAGCCAAACGTACTACCCGAGCCTAGTTCGCTTTTTACGTCAATGTTTCCTCCTTGTGCTTCTATAAATTCTTTGCTAATGCTTAAGCCCAATCCTGTACCTTCTTTTTTTGTGCCGGGTATGCGAAAATAACGGTCAAAGATTTTGTCAACATATTGTGGTGATATGCCTTGTCCGGTATCCGTAACTGAGAATTGTATTGCATCATTTTCGGTGTTCACATTAATGTATATAACTGAATTCTCGTAAGAATAACGAATAGCGTTTGAAAGTAAATTGGTAAGCACCCACGAGGTTTTTTCACTGTCGGCAAATACTTTTGGCAAATGATCAGGAGCATTTGTGTTTAACTTGATTTGCTTTTGTTCTGCGGCTGCTTTGTTTGCATTTACTGCGTATTCAACAATTTCATTTGCATCTGATGCCATCATATTCATTTGAACGGTTCCACTTTCTACCTGTGTCATATTGAGCAATTCGCCAGTAATTTTCAACAATCTTCCTGCATCTTCTTTAATGCTTTCAATAAGGCTAAGTTGTTCTGTATTGAGTACCCCAACTTGTTTGTTTTCCAATAATTGCAAACTCATTTTAATGGAAGCAATGGGTGTTTTTAACTCATGCGATACCGTTGCAATAAAATTTGTTTTTGCAAAGTCTAATTCTTTATATGGGGTAATATTTTGTAATATAATTACGGTGCCAATTTGCTTTTCCTCCTGTTCTCCGGTGGGGACTATTTTGATAGGTATGATTTCTTTTTCAAAGTAGCTTTCTTTATTGTCGGCATAAATTTTAATGGGTTGCTGTTTAGCGCTACTTTGCAAGTTATCGGAATTAAACAGTTCCTGAACCAAGGTGCGAATTAAATCGTTTTGTACTGCAATGTCCTGAACAGGTGTTGCAATAACTTGCTCCAATTTTAGACCAGCAATTTTAAGTGCAATATTATTCATGAATAACACCTGCTTCTTTTCATCTAAACCAATAACTGGTTCACTCATATTATTAATGAGTGTTTCAATTCTTTTCTTTTCCATCATCAGCTTTTCAAGATTGCTAGCCTTGTATTCTTCCAACTTCTCGGCCATTGTATTAAAGGCTGTTGACAGTTCCCCAAACTCATTGTGCTTTTCAAAATGAACCCTTTGAGAATAATTTTGTGCTGCAATTTCTTTTATGCTTTTTGTTAGTTCTTTTACTGGATTAGCAATATTTCCGGGTAAATTAAACAGCACAGTTAATGCAATTAGAAAACAAATGGTGCCAGTTAGCGAAATCCATAAAATGGACGTATCGGAGGTTGTTTCTGCTACTTTACTTTTTCTTTGTATCGCCTGCATATTCAACAGCATAATATCGGTTACGTCCTCGTGTATAGCTTTTAAAATAAGGCTGTCTGTAGGTGCTTGTTTTAATTTAGCAAAGTCAATTGCCAGTTTATCTGTTAAATCTTTTTCGCCTACTTCGGTAATGTTGTTTTGCTGCTTTATGAGGTTTTCCTCAAACAATTTTGATTGATCGGGCTTTGAAATGTCTGCATTCAATGCTATTAGCATTTTACGTGAATAATCCAGCGTATTGTAATTGGCTACCAATATATTCTTTGTATCGCCTGAGAGCTTATTAATAAAAATACTGCTTAGGGCTGTAAGCAGGGCAATCATGGCAAATAACAGCCCTATGCCCAATAATAGTTTTGCTTTAATTTTCATCAGCTTAAAATGATAAGGTCAATATCGTTTAATGATAGTTTTTTGAGTAATTCGTTAAACACATTGGTAGCCAAAATTACTTTTATTAAATTTAAATGGGGTTTGCCTATGCAGATGGTTGTTATCTTCCTTTCTTCGCATTGTTCAATAATTGCTTTGGAGATATTGGCACTTTCTACTTTAATAATTTCGGCACCAAGTTCTGTTGCCAATTTAAAGTGGTTAATCAAGTGCCTTTGTTTGTCAAGTGGAATGTTGCTGCTACTTTCGGCCGGCGTTTGTACATATAAAACATACCATTGGCTATTGTAATAGTTGGCCAAACGGGCGGTTTTTCTAATCACTGTTTTGGCCGTGGTTTCGTTAGAACTTATACAAGCCAAAAAACGTTCGTGTTTGCGTGAGTTGACATTGGTAATTTCTGTTTCTACTTTGCGTACTACTTGTGCTGCTACTTCTTTTAAAGCCAATTCCCTGAGTTGTAAAATATGGTCGCTCTTAAAAAAATTCTTTAGTGCGGTTTCAATTTTTTCGGCCTGATAAATTTTCCCTTCCTTTAATCTTGCTATTAATTCATCGGCGGTTAAATCAATATTTACCACTTCATCGGCTTGGGCAAGTACACTGTCTGGAATCCTTTCTTTTACCTCAACACCGGTAATGCGCTTAACTTCTTCATTCAAGCTTTCAATATGCTGAATGTTTACTGCACTAATAACATTAATGCCTGCGTCCAAAATTTCAAGCACATCCTGCCAGCGTTTTTCATTCTTACTGCCTTCAATATTGGTATGTGCAAGCTCGTCTACAATAACCACTTCAGGCCGTAAACTAATGATGGCCTGTACGTCTAATTCATCTAGTTCTTTCCCTTTGTAAAACAATTGTCTCCTTGGCACAATAGGCAGTCCTTCTAGTAAGGCATGCGTTTCTTTTCGGTTATGTGTTTCTATATAACCAACTTTTACATCAATGCCATTTTTTAGTAAGGCATGGGCTTCCTGCAGCATACGGAAAGTTTTGCCTACACCGGCACTCATGCCAATGTAAACTTTAAACTTTCCGCGCCTTGATTTTTTAATCAGGTCAAGAAAGTGCTGTACGGTTTGATCTTTATCTGGCATTACTTTAAATTATCTAAAGCTATATTCAATTTAAGCACATTAATTCTTTCTGTTCCCAATATACCCCCTAAAGGTTTTTCTGTGTTTGATATAATTAATTGCTGTAAGTTCTCTTCCGATATAGCTCTAATTTTTGCAATTCTTTTTATCTGAATGTTGGCTGCTTGTACAGAAATATGTGGGTCTAATCCACCACCACTTGCAGTTACGATATCAGATGGAATTGCTGATTTTTGTATACCCGGATTGTGTACTAAAAAAGTATCAATTCTTGCCTGAACTTCTTTGAGGTAATCGGGATTGGATGGCCCTTTATTGCTGCCGCCTGCACCTGCTGCATTATAGCCCACAGCAGATGGACGGGAATAGAAATACTTATCCTCTGTAAATTTTTGTCCAATATTGCTGTAATAGGTTTTACCATTGGTTGTAACAATTGCACCTTTCCCCTTATTAGGTGCTAATTGGGCAACACTCCAAACAATGAGCGTATAAATGCCTGAAAAGAACAACAAACAAACTGCGGTGAGCCTGATGGCTGGAAAAATATTTGCTTTCATGTGTGTAATTTTTTAAATGAATGTTGTAACTAAAATATCAATAAGTTTTATTCCAATAAAGGGTACAATTACGCCACCTAAACCGTAAATCAGCAAGTTACGGCGCAGCAATGCACTTGCCCCGATAGGTTTGTAGGCAACACCCCTTAATGCTAGTGGAATTAAAAATGGAATGATGATGGCATTAAAAATTACTGCCGATAAAATGGCACTTTCAGGTGAATGTAATTTCATAATATTTAAACCCTGCAAGGCTGGTATTGAAGCAATGAACAATGCGGGAACAATGGCAAAATATTTTGCTACATCATTTGCTATGCTGAAGGTGGTAAGTGTGCCCCTTGTCATTAAAAGTTGTTTCCCAATTTCAACTATCTCAATTAGTTTGGTAGGGTCATTATCCAAGTCAACCATATTGCCTGCTTCTTTTGCAGCCTGTGTGCCGCTATTCATAGCCACGCCAACATCTGCCTGTGCCAATGCAGGGGCATCGTTGGTGCCATCGCCCATCATGGCAACAAGCCTTCCTTCACTTTGCTCTTTTTTGATATAATTCATTTTATCTTCTGGCTTCGCCTCTGCAATAAAATCGTCTACGCCTGCTTTTTCTGCAATATATTTCGCCGTTAATGGATTGTCGCCAGTTACCATTACGGTTTTAATACCCATTTTACGAAGCCTTTCAAAACGTTCGCTAATACCCGTCTTAATGATGTCCTGCAATTCGATAACGCCAATTACTCGTTCATTTTCTGCCACAACCAGCGGTGTACCCCCATTGCTTGAAATGATTGTTACTTGTTCGGCTGTTTCAATGGGAAATACATTACCCGCATTTTCGCACAGTTTTATAATGGCATCTGATGCTCCTTTTCTAATACGGGTGTTTTGAAATTCAACACCCGAGCTTCTAGTTTCGGCAGTAAATTTTATAAACCGAGGATTTTCCATTTGATAACTCAATGGATTGATCCCGGCTAGTTCAATAATAGACTTTCCTTCGGGGGTTTCATCGGCCATTGAACTCAATACGGTTGCTTTGATAAATGCTTTTTCATCAACACCATTTGCCGGATAAAATTTTGTTGCTTTTCTATTTCCAATGGTGATGGTTCCCGTTTTATCTAACAACAATACATCAATATCGCCTGCGGTTTCTACGGCTTTGCCACTTTTGGTAATTACATTTGCCCGTAATGCCCTGTCCATACCTGCAATACCAATGGCAGATAACAAACCGCCGATTGTTGTAGGTATTAAACAAACAAACAAAGCAATAAATGCTGAAATGGTAATAGGTGTTTGAGCATAATCGCCAAATGGTTTTAACGTTATAGTTACAATAATAAAAACCAATGTAAAACCCGCCAGCAAAATAGTTAATGCAATTTCGTTGGGTGTTTTTTGTCTTGATGCACCTTCTACTAGGGCAATCATTTTGTCCAGAAAGCTTTCGCCTACCTCTGTTGTTACTTTTACTTTTATTTGATCGGACAACACTTTCGTGCCACCTGTTACACTGCTTTTGTCTCCCCCCGCTTCACGAATTACAGGGGCACTCTCTCCGGTAATAGCACTTTCATCAATAGTGGCAAGGCCTTCTATAATTTCACCATCAGAAGGAATAATGTCGCCCGTTTCGCATAAAAAAATATCCCCTTTTTTTAATTGGGAAGATGGAACCATTTTAACTTCATTCATATAAATTTCTCCAACGGATTGTATCCATTTGGCGGGGGTTTCTTCCCTTGTTTTACGAAGGCTGTTAGCCTGTGCCTTACCCCTTGCTTCAGCAAGGGCTTCTGCAAAATTGGCAAATAGTAATGTGATAAATAGAACGGCTGTTACTACTATATTGTAAGCAAGGCTGCCCTGATGTGTTTCGCCGGTTGCTATCCATATACAAACGCCGGCCATTACCAATGTGCCAACCCAAACGGTAAACATTACTGGGTTAAGGAACATTTTTATTGGACTAAGTTTTATGAATGACTGTTTCAATGCTTCATTTACAATTGTGGCTTGAAACAATTTTTTATTACTGCTACTTTTCATGATTCAATAATTAATAAATGGAGAAATATTCTGCAATTGGGCCTAATGTCAATGCAGGGAAAAATGACAATGCGGCTATTATAACGATTACGGCAAACACCATCAGTCCAAAAGTTGCCGTATCCGTTTTTAAAGTACCTGCACTTTCGGGAATGTATTTTTTATTGGCAAGAATACCGGCAATTGCCACCGGGCCAATAATGGGTAAGTATCTAGCCAAAAGCATCACCATTCCGCAGGCAATATTCCAAAATGGGGTATTGTCACCCAATCCTTCAAATCCGCTGCCATTGTTTGCGCTAGAAGAGGTAAACTCGTACAGCATTTCGCTAAAGCCGTGATGCCCCGGATTGGCAAGCCAGCCTGCATATAATGTGGGATTTTGTGCATATAAATGGCTTGCAATGGCAGTGCTTACTAAAATTAAAAAAGGGTGTAGCAATGCAATAATCATGGCAATCTTCATTTCCCTTGCTTCAATTTTTTTACCCAAAAATTCCGGCGTTCTTCCCACCATCAGGCCACTAATGAATACCGCAAGAATAATGAAGATGTAAAAATTTAAAAAGCCAACTCCTACGCCACCGAAAAAAGCATTTATCATCATGCCCAGCATAGCAAACATACCAGACAAGGGTGTTAAGCTGTCGTGCATAGCATTTACGGAGCCATTACTTGTTACGGTTGTATTGATGGCCCAGTAGGCAGATGCTGCTGAACCAAAACGTACTTCTTTGCCTTCCATGCTGCCCATTGGTTGTGTAATACCCATTTTTGAAATGGCTGGATTACCCTTCATTTCATTGATAATTGTTGGTATTAGTAACAACAGGAAACCAATTGTCATTACGCCAAAAATTGTCCAGGCAAGTTTCTTTCGTTTCAACACAAAACCCAAAGCAAAAATCATTGCCATTGGAATTAAAGTAATAGAAATTGTTTCTATTATGTTAGTGAAGTAGTTGGGGTTTTCAAAAGGATGTGCCGAATTGGGGCCAAAAAAACCACCACCGTTTGTACCCAATTGTTTGATGGCAACAAAAGCTGCTACCGGCCCTCGGCTTACTTGTACAGTATCTCCTTGTACATTGGTAATAGTGTCTTTGCCTTCAAAAGTCATGGGGGTACCATTAAATACCAACAAGAGTGCAATTACTAGTGCTATGGGGAATAAAATTCTTGTACAACTTCTTACAAATAAAAAATAGAAATTACCCAACTTGTCCGTAGCTTTTTCCTTCATGGCAAAGAAGACAACCGCTGCAATGGCAATGCCACAACCTGCAGATATGAATTGCCAGAGCATTAAAGTGAGTTGACCTAAATACGACAATCCAGTTTCGCCTGAGTAATGTTGAAGATTTGTATTCGTAACAAAACTTACTGCCGTATTAAAAGCCAAGTCGCCACTCATAGAGGGGTTGGCATCTGGATTTAATGGTAGCCAATGCATGTTGGTAAGAACAAACATTGCAATCAAAAACCAAATCAAATTAATGGTCAGCAAAGCTACAAGGTGTTGCTTCCAATTCATTTCTTTGGTTGGATTGATGCCACTTAGTTTGTAAAATATATTGTCTAATGGGTTGAAAATAATATCCGACCAGTTTTTTTCATTGCTGAATATTTTGCCCATGTATTTGCCCAATGGAATGGCCATAGCAACCAAAGCCGCATACATTAAAATGATACCTGTAATTTCTGTGTTCATGGTTTAAAATTTTTCCGGTTTTACCAATACATAACACATATACGCAAAAACGCCAATGGCTATGATGAATAGAGTGATCATAATTGTTAGATTTTTTCGAAGAAGTTAATTGCTGAATAAAAGAGTGCAAAAAGCAGTAGTCCTGTAGCTGTTAAGATTGTAGTAATCATTGTTTAGTTTTTTTGGTAATTGTAAAGCCTCCTTTACTTGTTATGTGCTACACAACTGCAGAAGTAAATTGTATCGTTCTCGCATTAGGGTTGCTAATATTTCAAAAACTGATTTGTTACGATGACAAATATTTTAGTTATCTACAATCCTATAAATAAACCCTGCAATGATAATGGTGCCATAAAGGCAAGCTAGAAGATGCCATGATTTTAAGTTCTTGGCAATCCACCTTTTTTTTGAGTATGTCATTTGAAATTCTTTTGTTAGTATATGCCAAAAAGCAGGCCTTTAATTTCAGAATAGGCATAAAGCATTGATAATAAAGAGTTTACTTAATTTCTGCAGAATTTTTCAAATAAAAAACCCTTTCAAATTGAAAGGGTCTATACTATCGTTTTGATAGTGTTTGTAGCCATCAAGAGTTTAAATGGTTATTAGCTTCATTCCTGAATGACTAATTTGCTATAAAAAATTATAAAGTTAAATTGCATCAAGTGTATTTGGATTATTACTTCTCCAATCCGTAATCAGCTAGTTTCCGGTACAACGTAGTTAAAGCAATGTTCAATAAACGGGCTGTTTCTGTTTTATTGCCATTGGTATAGTTGAGTACTTTTTGAATGTGTAGTTTTTCGGCACTTGCAAGGTCAAAGGCTGATAATAGTTTTTGGGTAGTGGAAGGTTGAGTATTATTGGTCGAAAGTTGTTGCAACTCTATTGGTAAACAATTAACCGTTAGTTCTTCGCTATCCATTAATATTACGCTGCGTTCAATTACATTTTTTAATTCGCGGATATTCCCTTTCCAATTATGTTGTTTAAGTACTTCGAAATAGGCGTTTGAAATGGAGGTTATTTTTTTATTGGACTTATTTGCAAAAAGTTGTAGAAAGTAGGCAGCCAATTCGTCAATATCAACTACTCTTTCTCTTAGTGCCGGTAGCGCAATTTGAAAAACTGCAATGCGGTAAAATAAATCTTCTCTAAAATTGGCTGCTTCAATTTCCTTTTTCAAATCCCTATTGGTAGCGGCAATAATACGCACGTTGGTTTTGGTTGTTTTACTATCGCCTACTTTAATAAATTCGCCAGTTTCCAAAACCCTTAATAGTTTGGCTTGCAGGGCTAATGGCATTTCTCCAAGCTCGTCCAAAAAAACGGTGCCTTGGTTAGCTTCTTCAAAAATGCCCTTGGTATCTTTTATAGCGCCGGTAAATGCACCTGCTTTATGTCCGAACAATTCATTTTCTAATAAATCTTTACTAAAGGCGGAACAATTGACTGCAACGAAATTATGTTTGCTACGGTTGCTGTTATTGTGAATGGCTTGTGCAAATACTTCTTTGCCTGTTCCTGTTTCGCCGGTAAGCAAAACGGAGGCATCTGTTACGGCTACTTTTTTTGCGGCATCAATAGCTGCTTTGATAATTTTTGATTTGCCTATAATGTTATCAAAAGAATGTTTATTGCCTAATTGTTTTTCTAAGTGTACAACTCGTTTTGCCAAAAGTACTTTTTCAGTTGCCTTATATAGTAGAGGAATTATTCTGTTATTATCATCGCCTTTTGTAATGTAATCAAAAGCGCCGTTTTTAATTGCTTGCACACCATCAGGTATATTTCCATAAGCAGTAAGCAAAATAATTTCTATGAATGGATATTTTTCTTTTATGGTTTTTGATAATTCTACGCCGCTGCCATCAGGTAATTTAACATCACAAATAACTACGTCAATATCAGCTGTTTCCAGCTTTTGCAACCCTTTTTTGGCATCTCCCGCCTGCAATACTTCAAAACCTTCTAAACTGATGATTTTAGCAAGCAATGTCCTAATTTTTTCTTCATCGTCTATAATTAACACTTTGTGCAGCATAGAAAAAAGGTTGGTAAAAGGTACATTTGATATAGTGATATTTAGTGCAATGTACAATTACTTTAGCCATACGAAACCGCTACATTTCTGTTAAAGCTTTCTTCGAGCGAAATAAGTGTTTCTGTGCGTTCAATACCTTTAATTTTTTGTAGTTCGTCGTGCAGCACGTAGCGCAATTGTTGAATGTCCTTGCATACAATTTCTACGAACATACTATAATTGCCCGTTGTATAGTTTACCCGTACTACTTGCGGTATTTGTTGCAGTTCTTTTGCTACGGTATCGTACAAAGAACTTTTTTCTAGATAAATGCCAATAAAAGCAACCACATCGTAACCCAATGCTTTTAAATCAATAGCCAACCGTCTACCTTTTACCACACCGCTTTCTTCCAGTTTTTTGATGCGTACGTGTATGGTACCTCCACTCACAAACAATTTTTTACCTAAATCGGCGTAGGATATCTCGGCATTGTTCATCATTTCGTGAATAATTTGAAAATCGAGTTTGTCAAGATTTAATTTATTGTTCATTTTGCGGTCTTTTTTTAATTTATTTCTAAATAAATTTAATTTATTTAAACAAAATCTAAATTTATGAAAAAAATGTTGAAATATTTGCAACGTACCAATATCTGTTATAATATTGCATTGTCAATTTGATTATCGGTAATTACCGAAGATAAGTAATGATTTATCAAAAAATTGACTAGTTCTTTAGATATTTTCCATCTAATGAAAATATTTGTTATCCATACTGTGGGGTGATGAAATTTTTGGCAGACATGCCCTCTTGTCTCGGGGGTGAGGAATCTGGGATAAACATGATGTAGAGCCGGATAGGTAGCAATACTTATTCGACCAGGGTCGACCACTGAACTTTGCGTCAAAGCTAACCACCTCGTGGAGGTTCGACCCCTCCCCCTACAGCTCTCTTTCTCTATGCTTTAGTTTTTGAAAGTCTTTGCAGTGTATGCTTCAAAGGCTTTCTTTTTGCAGCAACAATTTTTCCATTCTCTTTTTTATTGTGGTTGTTGTGGCACTTTGCTCAAAATAAAAAACCACCTATGAGATATATCACATAAGTGGTTCATTTTCAATGTGGGCCCACCAGGGCATGATCCTGGGACCCCCTGATTATGAGTCAGGTGCTCTAACCAACTGAGCTATAGGCCCGACAGCCTTTCGGCTTAGAGGATGGCAAAAATAATGCTTTAGGTACAATATGCCAACATTTTTCTTTAAAAATATGCGTTCCCTTTCTCCTAAACACCGCAACTCTTTTTTGGCTAAGTAATATTTTGCAAGTATGTTGCTGTTTTATTGTACTTACATTACCTAGCAACCGCAATTATTGGCTTGCATGCAGCTATCCATTATTATAGTCAATTATAATGTTAAATACTTTCTTGAGCAGTGTATTTGCTCGGTAGCAAAAGCTATTGCCCATTTGCAAGCCGAAGTAATAGTGGTAGATAACCAATCTTCCGACGAAAGTGTAGCTTATTTGCTCCAACGTTTTCCATGGGTGCAAGTAATTGCCAATCCGCACAATGTTGGCTTTGGAAAGGCCAACAACCAAGCGGCCGCATTGGCAAAAGGTCGCTATATCGTTTACTTAAACCCCGATACCATTGTTCCCGAAGATTGCTTTGAACAATGTTTGCATTTTTTTGCTCACCATCCACAGTGTGGTGGCCTTGGCGTGCGCATGGTAGATGGTGCCGGACACTTTTTGCCCGAAAGCAAACGCGCTTTTCCAAGCCCGCTTACGTCGTTGTTTAAACTAATGGGCTTAGCGGCATTATTTCCCAAATCGGCTATTTTTAATCAATATGCTCTTGGCTACTTAAGCGAACACGATACGCATCCGGTAGATGTGCTTGCCGGTGCCTTTATGATGCTGCCTGCAAACGTATGCCAAGCCACACAAGGGTTCGACGAAGCCTTTTTTATGTATGGGGAAGATATTGACTTAAGCTACCGTATACAACAGCTTGGCTATCAAAACTATTATTTGGGTAGCAATACCATCATCCACTTCAAGGGCGAAAGCACCAAAAAAGGCAGCCTCAACTATGTTTGGATGTTTTACGAGGCCATGATTGTCTTTGTTCGCAAGCATTACACTGGTAAAAAGGCAAAAACATTCACCTTGCTTATTCAAGCGGCTATTGTAGCAAGGGCATTGATAACCATAGTTAAAAATTTGTTTGGCAAAGTGGGCTTGCCGTTTTTTGATGTTAGCATTGTGTACTTAGCCATTTGGGGAACCGAACAAGGTTGGATCCATTGGCAAAGGGGCGATATGCCTTTTTTTCAACCACAATTGCCGGCTATTTTGGTCGGCTTTTCCGCCCTTTATTTTGCTACTTTGGTGGTTACGGGTGTTTACGACGAAATTTACAAACCTACCAAAACCATTGCCTCGTGCACGGCTGCCGTTGTGGTATTAATGGCGGCCTACTCGCTACTGCCCGAACCGCTTCGCTTTTCGCGCGGCGTGGTATTAATTGGGGGCATTTTGGCAGCAGCCCTGATGTTGTTGTTAAGGCGTTTACTTCAACAATTACAATGGATTCCCAACCACCGCATCAACAATAAAAAAATTGTGGTCATTGGCAATCAGGACCAATACAATTATGCCTTGCAATTGCTACAAAATGCGCAGCTACACAATTTTGTTATTGGCCGAATAGCAGTAGGCACACAACAAGAACCCAACAGTATTGGCAATATCCACAACCTATCCCAACTACTGCAAGTAGGACAAATAAGTGACCTTGTTTTTTGTGAAGGCCCCGCTTTTTCGTTTCAAAACATCATTCAACTGATTGATGCCAATACTGGTGCTGCACATTTTCGCATCATGTCGGCCAATAGCCACTGCATGGTTGGTAGCGATAGCAAAGCTACTATTGGCGAAGCATTTACGCCGGAAGTATGGTTTAATATTAACCAACCTTTTCAAAAAAGGCGCAAACGCATTACCGATATTGTATTTGCCCTAATTGCAATGCTATTATTTCCGCTATTTGTATGGCGCAAACATTTTTCATTACGCTATTTTTACCACTTAGGTGCTATTGTTTGGGGAGCTAAATCGTGGATTGGCTATGCCCAACAACAAACCAACCTACCGGCGTTAAAACCGGCTATTTTTACACATTTTGGGCAACCTGTTTATACAAAGCCCTTCCACTACAACAACGAAGCCTTAGAAAAACTAGATTACTTATATGCCACTGAATATCATTGGCTTTTGGATGTAAAGCTGCTTATAAAACAGTTCCCCAATTGGCATAAGGCACTTTGCCGAAAGGGGATAAGGTAATAAAAGTTGCAAATAATTTTTGTTAAAACAGTAAGCTACAACGTATTAGTTGTGCTTATAGGCTATTTTTGACCACATTTGTTATTTATGATGCACCGTTTTTTAGGTTTGATGATGTTAATTGCGGCTTTTGGTACTTCCGCTTGGAGTCAGGTAGTTACCAAAAAAGTTGTGGCCGATAAAATAGTGGCGCAAGTTGGCGATAAAATAATTTTGCGCTCCGACATTTTAAATGCAATCGCCGATTTTAAGCGGCAAGGTGCTCCTAACGTACCCACAGAATGTGATATGGTAGAAGGACAATTGATACAAAAAGCTTTGGTATTGCAAGCCGAAAAAGATTCACTACCCTTATCGGAAGACGAAATAGATGCCGCCCTCGATAACCAAATTAGGGGTTTTATTAACGCTTACGGCTCCAAAGATGCTTTGGAAGAAATTGCAGGACGCACCGTTTACCAAATCAAGGAAGACTTTAGACAAAGCCTGAAAGAACGAAAATTGGCCGATTTGATGCGTGGCAAAATATTGGAACCCATCAAAATTACGCCTTACGAGGTAAAAGCTTTTTACAACAAAATACCAAAAGACAGTCTCATTTACTACGAAAGCGAAATTGAAGTAAGCCAAATTGTGGCACAACCAAAAGCTAGCAAGGAAATTGAAGAGTACGTAACCAAACAATTGTACGAATATAGGCGACAAGCAGAATCGGGCTTTAAAAAATTTGAACAATTGGCCAAACTCAATTCCGACGACAAAGGCACAGAAAGCCAAGGCGGAACACTTGCTATGAACCGTACTTCCAAAGATTTTGACCCCACTTTTATGCAGGCAGCATTCCATTTAAAAGAAGGCCAAATATCACCCGTTATCAAATCTAAATTTGGATTCCATATCATTTACATGGTTAGCCGAAATGGCGACGATGCCATAGTACGCCACATTCTTAAAATACCTCCGGTAACCGACGAAGAAATTAAAATTGCTATTAATAAGTTAGATTCTGTACGTAACAAAATCACCAATCGCATCATGGATTTTGGCGAGGCCGTTAATAAATACAGCGACGACGAAAACAGCAAGTTCAACGGCGGCTTTGTTCAAGCACGTGATGGCGGCACTTTTATTAACATAGACGCACTAGATAAAGACATGGTTGCATTGCTTCGCAATTTAAAAGTAGGCGCCGTATCGCAACCACAAGTTTACACAGACGAAAGAGGCAATAAAAAAGTACGTATCATCTATCTAAAATCCAGAACAGAACCGCATCGCGAAAATTTAAAGGAAGATTATAACCGCATTGCACAACGTTCTTTGGAAGAAAAAAAACAACGCGCCCTCGAAATTTGGTTTAAGGAACATTTACCCAACTACTATATCACCATCGATAAAGAGTTTGCCGATTGTAAAAGCCTAGCCGATTGGTGGAAGTTTGCCTCTAAATAATTTTTTTGATAAAACATTGCTAGCCTCGCTATTATTTCAATGGCGAGGCTTTTTTTATTTAATACTAGCAAGAATAATGCCGCAACACAACTATCGCCCCAAACAGTTGTTTAGTTTATCTTTCAACCCATTATGACGCTACATCAATCAATACTTAAAGCGCTTTACCCCATCATTATGTGGTTTGGCCAGTTATTCGGAGGTAAATCGGCCATCCTGCACAATGCAGTTGCCACAACCGCCCCCACTAATTTTTATGCACTGAGCGCTACTTTGATAGATGGCAGCCTTTTCAACTTTACAAAATTGGCGGGTAAAAAAGTAGTGATTGTAAATACGGCTAGCAACTGCGGATTTACTGCACAATACGAGGCATTGCAACGCTTGCACAGCCAATACAAGGACAGTTTGTGTATTTTGGGTTTTCCATCTAACAACTTTAAGCAGCAAGAAAAAGGATCAGACAGCGCTATTCAGGCTTTTTGCAAACGCAACTATGGGGTAGATTTTTATTTATTTAAAAAAACAAACGTTACCAAAAGCCCGCAACAACACCCTGTTTTTACTTGGTTGAGTCACGCCAACAAAAACGGATGGTGTAATACAGCCCCTTCTTGGAATTTTTGCAAGTATGTGGTTGACCAGTACGGGCAACTAACCCATTTTTTCCCATCTTCTATTGCGCCCGATAGCCCCCAATTTTTGAAAGCAATCCAATAACAGATGTATTTGTAACGCAATCGGTGGTCGGTTAGCATTTTTGAATGCCGTATCTTTAGTTTTTGTAGAGGTATACATGGTAGTCCCTATTATTTTATTGCTGCTACGTGTACGCTTTGCGGTCTATTTCCATTTCAATATGCAACAAAATGTTAACCAAACAAGCCATTGAAACCTATTTTGTAGCCGAAAAACAAACCGCTTTGCTGCTATTACTCATTGGGGTACTTTCGTTGATTACGGGTATTGCAGGTTGGTTGTATTGCAAAAACCAATTTAGCAAAGGCATCGCTATTCCGTGTATCGTTGTTGCCTGCATACAAATATGTGGTGGTGCTGTAGTGGTATCCCGCAGTTACGAAAATCGTGTGCAAATAGTGTATTCTCTCGACATGAATCCTTCCTATTTGCAACAAAACGAACTACCGCGCATGCAAAAGGTATTGAATAATTTCACATTGTATAAGTACGTAGAATTGGCTGCCTGCATAGCCGGCATAGCATTTATTGCCTATGGTTACTTTGTTCCCGCCCAAAAATGGTATTTGGGTATTGGGGTAGCACTTGCTGTTCAAGCCGTCATTTTGCTATCGGTCAATTCTTTTGCTCAAAAAAGAGCCGAAACATACACGCAACAGCTGCAACAGTTTGTTAATCAATTGCACCAATAATCACTTCTTTAACGGCTACACGGTAGCCTTTTCTTTGTATGAGCCAGAAGCCGCTACTACTATTGGGCGGCATAGGCGTTGGCACCGTTCAACAGTTGTAACTACTATCTTACCACCAACTGCTTTTTTGGTATTTTCAACTTCAAATTATCCGCTATTTGCACCAACATCGTTATCTTACAATAGTGGTTTGTATCCTCAAGATACCTAGTTTTACATTTTCATTATAGCATACCAATTTAATTGCATGAATATAGTTATTACGGGCGCCTCCAAAGGTATTGGCAAAGCCATAGCCGAAGCTTTTGCCCAAGCAGGTTATACGCTGTTGCTTGGAGCTCGGGGCGAGTTAGATTTGTACAACACGGTAGCGCATTTACAAACCTATTATCCCAATTGCCAAGTGCATGCGCAATCGGTTGACGTAAGTAACAAACTACAAGTACAAGCTTTTGCCAATTGGTGTTTGTCGTATGGCACACCTGATATTGTAGTTAACAATGCAGGTAGTTTTGTTCCCGGTGCTATACACAAAGAAAACGACGATATTTTAGAAAGCCTTATGGCTACCAATGTTTACAGCGCCTATTTTTTAACCAAAGCCCTGCTGCCTGCTATGATGGCGCAACAATCCGGAAGCATTTTCAACATCTGCTCTATTGCGTCATTGAAAGCCTACAGCAACGGTGGTAGCTACAGCATCAGCAAGTTTGCCTTATTGGGCTTCAGCAAAAATCTGCGCGAAGAACTGATGCCCCATGGTATAAAAGTTTGTGCGGTAATACCCGGAGCGGTGTACACAGATAGTTGGAGCGGTAGCGGAGTTAGCGAAAGCCGTATCATGGAAGCAGCCGATATTGCCAAAATGATATTTGCAGCGGCACATTTATCGCCACAAGCTGTGGTAGAAGACATGGTACTACGTCCGCAATTGGGCGACTTGTAACACACATCACCTACTAAATTAAACACCTTCTTTATGAAACATTCCATACCCGCTTTTTTACTTAGCCTATTGCTCTGCGTTGGTAGCATACTACCCGTAATAGCCCAAGATCGCGATTCAATGTTGATTGAAAAAGGCGTACCCAAAAATTTGGAAGATTGCTTTTTGCCTGCACAAATGGTGGATAGGATATACAACTATACTCCTAAACAAATGCTCGAATTAAAAGAGTCGTTTCAACAAAATACCCGAATTGAGGGCGAAGAAATGGTGCTTTCTGTAGGCTTACGCTTTATGAACGACCACATTGTAGGTTTTTATCGCATGGTGCCTATGCGTACCATGAATGTTGAAAAAGCAGAACGTGTTTATTTTCAATTTCCGGTAGAATGGTGTTGCCTTGATGACAGTGCCAAAGAAAAGTTTTGTACCGCAAGCATAGCCGAAACTTTTGACTACGACACCCTACATCCCAAACACACGCCGTGGCTGCAAAAACAAAGTCCAAGATACAAGGCAATTGAAGAAAAAATGATCAATGATTCAATTAAAAAAGAATACGACCTAACGCATCCCAAAAATTTGCGCAACAAAAAAGGCGTGCCCGACTCGGTGCAACTAGCCAAAGATTTAGCAAAAAAATTAAAGAAAAAAGGACGCAATGCGCATTTGGCTTCCGATACTACCTTGCTATCCGATTCTGCTAAGTTGATTGCTGATTCTATCAAAGCGGCTCAAGCAACACATCCAAAAGATAAGAAAAACAAATTTTCGAAGAAAAAAACCACAATAGTAGCCTTAGGCGACAGTACCCACACAGATTCGTCGGGCGCACTTTTACCTCCACCGCCTCCTGCAAAAAAAGATAAAAAGAAGAAAAACGATAAAAAAACCGTCATTACCGAATTGCCCAACAATACCGATAGTAGCAATCAAAAAGCCGACAGTAATGTAGCTCCCATCAAGGAAATCCCTGCTGCACCGGCGCCCGTGATAGACAAAAAAGAGAAACGCAAAAAGAAAGAAACAGTGATCATACCTGCGGCACATATACCTACCGATAGCAGTGTTACAGCTGCCGATTCTGTACCTACGCCAACGGTTATTCCTAACAAAAAGGATAAAAAATCGAAAAAAGCGGATAAAAAAACTGTCATTACCGAATTGCCCAACAATACCGACAGTAGCAATCAGAAAGCTGATAGTAGTGTAGCACCAATCAAGGAAGTTCCTACCACACCGGCACCAGTGATAGATAAAAAAGAGAAACGCAAAAAGAAAGAAACTGTGATCGTGCCGGCGGCTCCAATACCTACCGATAGCAGTGCTACAACCGCCGATTCCGCACATACGCCAACGCCTATCCCTGCAATTGTGCCGGACAAAAAGGATAAAAAATCGAAAAAAGCGGATAAAAAAACCGTCATTACCGAATTGCCCAACAACACCGATAGTAGCAATCAGAAAGCTGATAGTAGTGTAGCACCAATCAAAGAAGTGCCTACCACACCGGCACCCATGATAGACAAAAAAGAGAAAAAGTCGAAAAAGGCAGAAAAAAAATCTTCCGTTAGCAGTGCTGTCGAAATACCACCTACCGAAACTACTAACACGGTAGATACGGCAGGTCAAAAAACGGACAACCCTAGCCCTGCCCTAAAGGAACCGGCTGCCCCTGCAAATTCAGCCACTACGGACACGCTAACTCAACCTAATCAACCGGCTGAAAAAGCTAAAGAAAAAGAGAAAAAGACCGACTCAAAAGCTGCCGCAAAAAAAGAAGCGAAGGAAAAACGCAATAAGGTCGCCGTGGCTCCCAAATTAGAAACCTTGCCGGCGGCAACCACCGATTCCATACCTGCAACGCCTAAACCGACCGAAACAACCGAACCCAAAAAGGAGGGTAATTAACTCCATTAACAATTGTTTCATTGGTTGCATAATGCCCACATAGGCGCTGCATTGGTACGCTCAAAAGTTACAAGAAGTATTTTTTACTCACGAACTTACTTCGTACACGCTCTTTATATTACTCACAATAAAATACAATCGCAAATACTTCACAAAACAAACATTGGTAGGTATTTGCTACCCAAATCATGACAGGAATAGATAGTGTTCACTTGCAAGAAGTGATAGTACATAAAGTGGGTAATCCTACCCGCTCCGAGGCTTTAAAGCTGTCGGTTAATCCGCTTACCCTCAACGATGCGGTGGTGAGAGGTATGCTCACAAAATATTTTTTAGCTCCCTTTAATGAAGAGGAACAATACCATTTTACCCACCTCAGCGATTTGGGTTTGAATGAAATTTACCACTACGTGGGCAAAATTTTTGAAAATAAAAAAAACTTCGTAGCACAATCAGCACAAATAGCCAATTTCTTGTACGCAAAAAGTACGCATGTAAAAGTAAAAGAAGGCGAATTGTATGTAGCATTATTTAGCGATGTACCCTTTGGCACCGAATACATTGACGCGGTGGGCATTTTTAAAAGTGAAAGCAAAGAAACTTTTTTGAAAGTTTTTCCGCACGGACAAAGCTGGGAAGTGGCTGCTGAAGACGGCATCAACATCAACAAGCTAGATAAAGGCTGTTTGATTTTTAAGAAAAACCGAGAGGAAGGATTTGTAGTTTGCGTAGTGGATGCCACCAACAAACAACAAGATGCACAATATTGGGTTAACGATTTTTTACAAGTAACACCCTATAGCAATAGCTACCACCACACCAATCAAGTATTGGGTATGTGTAAGTTGTTTATCCACAACGAAATACAAGAAAAATTTGAAGTAAACAAAAGCGACCAAATTGATATGCTCAATCGAAGTATGGAATACTTTAAAACCAAGGAACAGTTTGACTTTGATGAATTTGCCCAAGAAGTTATTCACCATCCGGAAGTGGTTGAAGCTTTTACACAATACAAACAAACCTACGAGCAAGCCAAACAAATTACCATTCAGGAAGATTTTAATATTCACCTGTCGGCTGTAAAAAAGCAAGAAAAGGGATTTAAAAGCATTCTTAAGCTAGATAAAAATTTCCATATCTACATTCATGGCCGCAAAGACTTAATAGAACGTGGTTTTGATGAAATGGTCAATAAAAACTATTACAAACTCTTTTTTGATGAAGAAGCTTAATTCATTTATACCATAAACACATGCAAATTATATCCTACAACTTAAACGGTATCCGAGCCGCTACTAAAAAAGGGTTTATTGATTGGCTGTCGCAAAACCCTGCCGACATTATTTGCGTCCAAGAAATTAAAGCCAACAAAGAGGATGCCGATGTGGCAGCTATTGAAGCCTTAGGCTACCATACATTTTGGTTTTCGGCTCAAAAAAAGGGGTATAGCGGCGTGGCTGTATTTACCAAAATAGTACCCGATAAAGTGATTTATGGTAACGGATTTGCTGAAAGCGATGCTGAAGGACGCGTTATTCAACTGCACTTTGGTGATATTACTTTAATCAATGCCTATTTTCCTTCCGGAACAAGCGGCTCCGAACGCCAAACGTATAAATACCAATGGCTGAATGAATTTGAGCATTTTTTGCAACAATTGCGCAAAGAAAGACCCCATATCATCATTACGGGCGATTATAATATTGCCCACACACCCATTGATATTCACGACCCCAAAGGCAATAAAAACTCGTCAGGATTTTTACCCGAAGAACGTACGTGGATGACCAACTTTTTGGAGAGTGGCTATGTAGATACCTTCCGACATCTTCATCCCGAAACACTTGGCGCTTACTCTTGGTGGAGCCAACGTTTTCCTTCGGTACGATTACAAAACAAGGGTTGGCGGATAGATTATATTTGTGTATCTGATACTTTAGCCACCCAAATTAAACACGCATTTATTTTACCCGATGTAAAACACAGCGATCACTGCCCAATTGGTGTTATGCTGGCTGAATAAAAATATATGTTTATATACAACGTAACAACAATGGTTCAGAAAGACGTCCACGACCAATGGTTGCAGTGGATGCAGCAAACGCATATACCCGAGGTTATGCAAACAGGGTGTTTTACCCATTATCAATTCGTAAAATTATTGGATACCGACGAAACCGAAGGCTTAACCTATGCTACCCAATACTTTGCAGAAAGCAAATCACTATACAATATGTATATAGAAAAATTCGCTACTCTCCTGCGCAACAAAGCAACGCAAAAATGGGGTAACGCTACCATTGGTTTTAGAAGCTTCATGCAAATTATTGCCCAATAGTTCTTGGTTTTTTAGGCCGTTTTATCCAACTATTTTACAAAAAAGTACTACCTATTGTAAAAACAAATTAAATTTGCACCTCTCATATACATCACATTTAAATATACTACTATGAACAAGGCGGAATTGATAGCCCAAATTGCAGAAGACACCGGACTTACAAAAACACAAGCTAACGCAGCAATAGACTCATTTACCAATGCAGTAACCAATAGCTTGAAAAAAGGAGATAAAGTTACATTAGTGGGTTTTGGTACTTTTTCCGTTAGTAGTCGCAAAGATCGTGTTGGACGCAATCCGCAAACAGGTGCAGCTATTACCATTAGTGCTAAAAATGTTGCACGCTTTAAAGCAGGAAAAGAACTTAGCGAAACACTTTAACTAAGTTTTTGCCCGATAACAAAATAAAATGTAAGGTTATCGGTAGTATTTTTTATTTTCACGGTTCAAATAACAACAAAAACAGTTTATCATGGGTAGAGGCGACAAAAAAACAGCCAAAGGAAAACGTTTTAAAGGCTCTTTTGGTAAAAGCAGACCGCACAAACTTGCAGTTAAAAAAGCGGCAGCTAAGGCAGAATAATTATTTCGGCCAATCATATTGAAAACAGCTTGTATCTACTTGGTACAAGCTGTTTTTTATTTCCCCCCTACACACCTTTACTGCCATTTTTTATTGATCGATAACCTATTCTCAGCACAAAATAGCAAGACCAAGATCCAACGCAAACTGTCTATTTCCAAATTGCGTAACTCCGTTTTCCCGATACGGCATTCTGTTAGCACTCAAAAGCTACAACTTTGCGGCAAGTTAAACTATATAAAAATAATAGCATAAATGAAACGCATTGTATTATTCCTTTTTTGTTGCAAAGTGGTTAGTGCCAACGCTCAAAAAGTAGATTCTGTAAATACCAACTATTTGCCCGAAGTAACCGTTATTGGCTTACACAGCACTAAAGATTGGCACACAATGCCCGATGTAGTGGGTACTTCAATTTATGCAGGCAAAAAAAGTACTCTCATTGTGTTAGACAACATACAAGGTAACGTAGCTACCAATACCATGCGTCAAGTAATGGCCAAAGTACCTGGCATTCATGTTTGGGAAAGCGATGGTAGTGGTATACAAATTGGCGTTTCGGCAAGGGGTTTAAGCCCTAACCGCAGCTGGGAATTCAATGTACGACAAAATGGCTACGATATAGCCGCAGACCCCTTTGGCTATCCCGAAGCATACTACAATCCACCTTTACAAGCTGTACAACGCATAGAAGTAGTGCGTGGCCAAGGTGCTTTGCAATATGGTGCACAATTTGGCGGCATGGTGAATTACTTAGTAAAAAATGGCAGTGATATTAATAAACCCTTTCAACTTGAGGTTAATCAAACCTTGGGCAGCAATCAGCTGGTAAATACTTACACCGCTATTGGTGGCGAAACCGACAAAGTGCATTATTACGCTTTTTATGATCACCGATCTGCAGATGGTTGGCGCCAAAACAGTGCCTATTTTACCAATGCAGCTTTCTCAACCGTTACCTACAAAGCAAGCAAACGCCTATCCATCAGTGCCGAAGCTTTGTTATCGCATATTAGAAGCCAACAACCCGGCGGCTTAACAGATGCCCAGTTTGCTGTAAATAGCCAATTGAGCAACCGTAGTCGCAATTGGATGGATATTACTTGGAAAACCTTTGCATTAATTGGCAACTACGAGTTTAGCAAAAATGCCAAATTGAATGTAAAAACATTTGCCATCTTGGGCAAAAGAACAAGCATTGGGTTTTTAAAATCGTTAGACATAAAAGACTCTGTTAATGCCACAACCCTTACCTATAACAATCGGGTTTTGGATATTGATGTATATGAAAACTACGGTACCGAAGCCCGCTTTCTGCAACAATATACTTTGGGCAAACAAATAAGTAGTTTTTCTGCAGGTGTTCGTTATTTCAGCGGCACTACCTTCCGATATAGAGATGGCGTGGGCACTAAAGGCTGGGATTACAACAGCACTCTAATCAATAATCATTGGCCGCGCGACATACAGTACCATTCAACTAATTACGCAGTTTTTGCCGAAAACCTATTCAAAATAGGCCAGCAATGGTCCATTATTCCTGGTATGCGGTACGAATATGTTCATGCCCAAGTAAAAGGTAGAAACGGATACGATGCCAATAACCAGCCTATTTTATTGCAGAACCAACAACGTGGACGGGGATTTGCTTTATTGGGATTAGGCATTCAATACCAAACAAAAAATGGGGCCACCGTATATGCAAATATTACCCAAGCTTACCGACCTATTCAGTTTTCCGATTTAAGTGCCCCACCATCTACTGATGAAATTGACCCCAACTTAACAGATGCCAAAGGCTACAATGTAGACTTAGGCATTAAAGGTAAATGGCACAGTGTACTTACCTACGATGTAAGTTTGTACTTTTTGCAGTACAACAACAGAATTGGTACCATTACCCAACAGCGGAGCAACGGTAGCTACTACAATTTGCGAACCAATGTGGGCAATAGCCAAAGTAAAGGAATTGAGGCATTGGTAGAATGGAACCTCTTAAAAACAGTGTTACCCAATGCAACCTCTCCTTTCTCAATTAGCATTTTTGCCTCTTATGCGCATAATCTAGCCAAATATGGCAACTTTACAGTAATAACCAAGGGCACTACCAAATTAGACACAACCAACCTGAAAAATAAGTCTGTAGAAAATGCACCTCAACACATTTTGCGAAGCGGTATTACCTTAGGATACAAAAAAGTATTGCTTACAACCCAAGTTAACTATGTGAGCGCATGTTTTGCCGATGCCAATAACACCATTACACCATCTGCCAACGGCCAAATTGGTCAAATTCCGGCTTATACTGTTGCCGATTTAACCCTCAGTTATCAGTATCAATCCAAATACCAACTAAAAGGAGGCATCAACAATCTTACCAACAAAGCTTATTTTACTCGCCGTGCCGGCGGATATCCCGGTCCGGGCTTGTTGCCATCAGATGGTAGAACTGTCTTTGTATCGATAGGAATAAAAATTTAAATGCAATATATAAAATCCTGTTTATAAGCACTTTAGCCTTATTTAAAGGAGGTTAAAGCAGTTGATGTTTTACAAGAAGTTGGATTGTTAACATTTACGTAACATTGAAAAACGGGTTACTTATTGGCTCATTAGGGAATAAAGGGTGTACAACGGGCTCGTAGGTAGCATCTAGACTACCGCAATATTGATCAACAACGCTTCGCTTGACCGTTATAAAATGACACGCAGTTTTTAAATTACTGCCCTACATTGCTTCCATCGTAAAAAGTTAACAAACCATGGTTTTGAGTGTACCGACGTGTGCTTGCAATGAAAAACCATTTATTCACAAATTGTAAAACTAAACAGAGATGAAAACACAAACTGTAAACCCCCAAAAAAGAAACGCTTTATCGATAACGCTTTTGGCAGCAACTTTAATGTTATCTTTTCAAAGCATCGCCGCTATCAATTATGTTACCGGCACAAAAGCAATCCTAACCAACGAAGTAAAAACCGGCGACAAGAAAAACGCTAAAAACATGCAAGTAATTTCCCTTGGCAATGTTTCGGAAGGAACCATGTTGGAAGTAAATTATGCAAACAGCGAAGCAGGAGAATTTTTATTTTTCATTACCAATGCAGAGGAAGAAGTGCTTTTTGAAAACAATTATAACGGCAAAAATTTTGCTAAAAAAGTACTCATTCCTAGCAACTTAGAAGGTCAGAAAATTTTCCTCAACATCAAAGATTTTAAAACCGGCACTACATTTAGTACCGAAGTGGAAGTAATTACCAAATCGACTAATCAAGTCAATATCGTTATTAAATAAAAGCAGCCATGCTGGTTGGTTAACTACTTTTATCCCACAAACCAACATTGGTTTGTGGGAATTTTTTTATTGAAACAGCGTTGCGGCGCTTAAGTATCGCCAGTTAAAACTGTTGCCGGCGTGTGCGGCTTGTGGTACAATTTTTTGCGCTAGCACTTTCTTGTGTAAAACACCTTTTTGCACCAACAACTCTTTACTTGATTGAATCAACTCAATCATTGCCTTATGTTGCATCCATACTTGTTGTGGCGGTTCAAAGCCTATTTTATTGGGTCTCCAAACGATAGATGGCGGCAACAAATCATTACTTGCTTTTCGTAGCAACCACTTTGTAAACCCGTTGTTAAACTTATAGGCATCTGGCAGGGCAAACACAAACTCTACCAACGTATGGTTTAAAAAAGGCAACCTTACTTCGCAACCGTGTGCCATTGAATTTCGGTCGGCGTAGCGCAACAATTCCATTAATCCAAAATGTACTGTATTATAATACAACAAATCGCTTGCTTTGTACACAACCGGCTTCATTAATGTATCAATATTAACGTGTTGCAGAAAAAAATCGGGATGAATGAAGCCTTGTTTTTGTTGCTGTGCTGCTGCATGCAATTGTAATTTTTGGGCTAGCTTATCCGGACGATACCATGCCGCAAGGTAATTTTTGATTCCCCATGTTTCTACAAACTCGTTTTTTTGAAACAAAGGCAATGCTTTTTTAAATGCGTTAAAATTGTGTTTCAACAAATACTGCAAATGCCAATGGGTATATTTTTTATATCCACCCAATATTTCATCCGCGCCCTGACCATCTAATAAAACCTTAACCCCTTGTTGCCTAGCACATTGGTACACCAAATATTGCGTAACCACGCTACTGCTTTGTACTGGTTCTTCTTGATGATAACTTATTTTTTGCCAATGTTGTATCCAGTCGTTTACAGAGATGGGTACAATATGGTGCTTCAAATGAAACTGTTCAGCCACTGTTGTAGCAAAAGCGGTTTCATCTTTTTCAAAGCCTGGAAAAGAAGCTGTAAAGGCTGATTGGGAGCGAGGTGGTGCGCACTTGGCCATAAATGCTACAATAGCCGAACTATCGAGCCCCCCACTAAGACTAGCACCCACCGAAACATGGGAACGCAATCTTTTTTCAACCGATTGCGCTAATAAATTTTTAAACTGTGCTATAACAGATTGTTCGTTGTCAATATCATCTATCGTTAAAGCTGAACTTGCAGTAGCTAATGTATACCATTTTTTTAGCTGTATTTTTCCGGCTGCGGGTTGTATAAACAAACAATGACCGGGCGGTAAACTCAAAATGTCATTAAAAAAGGATTGTGTTTTCTTGAGCGGATTTTGGGTATAACCTAACGTAAGGTAATTGAGCACCATGGTTCCATTTAACCATTTAGGCACCTGTGCAGCCCACAACGCTTTCATTTCGCTGGCAAAAAGTAACTGCTTAAATTTTCCTCGCTCTTGGTATTCAGCATGATAATAAAAAGGCTTTTCGCCAAAGCGATCTCTAGCTGCAAAAATTTGGTTGCTTTTTTGGTCGTAAATAACCATAGCAAACATGCCATCGAACTTATGTAAACAAGCACTTCCCCAACAATCAAAAGCTGCAAGTACCACTTCGGTATCGGATTGGGTGGTAAATTGGTAACCTAGCCCGTGCAATTCATTTTTGAGTTCGATATAATTGTAGATTTCGCCATTATACACAATTACATAATGTAAATAGTGCATGGGCTGATTGGCCGAGCTGTTTAAGTCTACAATAGCCAATCTTTTATGACCTAAACAAACTGTATGGGCATCATTGCTCCAAACACCCTCTCCGTCGGGCCCTCGGTGCGCTAGTGCATGTATCATGCTACGCACTTTGGCAGGCTGCGCCAATGCTTCGTAAGGACTGATTATACCGGCTATACCACACATATATATGTTTTTACAACCTTACCGACTGACATTAAATTGAGTACAATGCAAGGAAGTTATTTCTTTTTAGCTACTGTTTCGGTAGTAAAAGCTATGGGCAAAGAAGCTTTTGCTTCGTCCCACATGATGACCAAATTGGTAAATTTTCCGGCTTCTTCAAAGTATATTGTGAATGCCTCAACAGAATCGGTATTTTTTTCTACCGGTATTTCAAAACGTGCTACATCTTTCTTGCTATCATAAATAAAATTGCCCCAACAATAATTATCTGTATTTACAATAAGCGTCCAAGTAGTTTCGTCCGGAATACAATACAAAGTATATCTCCCTTTTTTTATCGTTTTTCCATTAATGTGCACGTTTTTGAAAAATTCTATTTCGGTAGCCTCATTAGCGCCTAAGCGCCATAAATCTTTGTATTTAATGATACCGCCAAAAATAGGTCGGTTATTTTTCTGCGGTCTGCTGTATACAATGCGTGCTGCAGGTTCTTCTTTTACTTTGCCGCTCATTTTCAAAATAGGATAATTGGCCGGCCAATAACTAATATCCATCGGACTTTTATCTAGCTCTGTGGGCTTTTGTTGGGCGTGTAAAGAAATAACAGCCATCAGAGAAGCCATTAACATCAAACAAAAAGATTTCATGCAAGGTTATATTTGTGGTATGTGCAAATATACATGGCAAAAGGGGCTATTTTATTGCAAAAATTGTTGTGCAAATTGGCGTACATCGTCTACAAATACGTTGTAACATTGCTGCAATACTTGTTGGTGTTCTAAAAAGCTATCAAAAACAGCAAGATGGGTATCAAGAAATTGCGCTCGGCGCGCTAAGCCTGCAAAGCTTTTTTCAATGCCTTCGTGAAGCCGATAATTATACAGCCAATTTTGCGATTGCATATACCCAAATAAATGAACAAAATTGCTTGGCAATGCGGATTCCTCTTGTGCAATAAGGGCATACGTATCGGTTGCAAACGTAGCCAAGTGATTGGAAGATGGAAAAACACGCACATCGTTAGCCAAAAAATAATCATAGGCGATATCTACAAAAGCACCTGCATAACGGCCCACGTGTGGTTTAAAAACAGCTATTGCGGCATGTGTTGCAGGATGTGCATCTGTAAAGGTATCTATTGCTCTATGCAAGCGTATTCCTTTTTGAATTGCCTCGTGGTAAGTATATTGTTGCTTGCCTTTTACAAAATCGCTAATCATTTGCCCTGCCAATAGGGGCGGATTATAAAACGACAAGTAAGCGTGTGCCAAGTAGTTCATGATACCTTGAAGCTACTACTCCGTTGTTAATAACACAACAATATCTTTCAAAACATCGTACAAGGTTTGCCAACAATCCCATTTAACCAAATAATAATTGGCTTTAGCATTTTTTTAAGAAAACCGCTACAACTCAACACGCATAAGGGTTTCAGCCTATCGAATACCCCTTTTGTCACTTGTTTGTAGAATCTTTTGCAATATTTTTTTCCAACCAATGTAACATATCAATATCTATACCGTACTAAGTATGTGCACCGGTACTTTTGACATGTCAACAATCATAAAAACAATTACAAAAAAAATTATCATCCCAAACAAAATCAAACAATTATGAAAAAATTATTTTTTGCCGCTTTAGCTATTATTGTATTTACAGCCTCTTCTTTTGCTGCAACAAACGAGGTGAGTAACAAAGTGTTATTACAGTTTAAACATACCTACAGCAATGTAAGCGAGGTAAATTGGTACACCACTGCCAACTTTACCAGAGCCTCTTTTGTAAAGGAAGGCAAGCAAATGGAAGTGTTTTACACCCCTGACGGAGATTTAATGGGCACAAGCGAAGCTATTGGTTTTAGCACTTTACCAACACGCGCCATCACCACTATTGCAAAACGTTTTCCAGCCAATGAGTATACAGTAAAAGCTTGCATTCAGTTTGCTAATGCCAACGATGAACAAACAAAGTATGTATCGGTAGAAAACAAGAAAAAGAAAATTGTTTTAGAAATTGATCCATCAGGCAATGTGTCGGTATTTCAAGAAAGCCGCAAATAACCTAACACCTCTCTTCCTGCTCGCTTCTCTCTAGCAAAACACGACATTAAAAAGCCTTACCCAATGATGGAGTAAGGCTTTTTAATAAATGATAGCGCTAAAAAATTAGCTCCATTCTTTCGCTTCTCTTTCTTTTTCTTCGCGCGTAACTTTTGCCGAAACAATCACGCTCAATTCGTACAATAGCCAAAGTGGTACAAACACAATCATTTGGCTCATCCAATCGGGGCTAGGTGTTATTACGGCAGCAATTACCAACAAAATAACAATAGCATATTTGCGACTAGCCTTTAGAAATCCCGGATTAATGAGTCCAATGCGCGTTAACAAATAAGCCAAAACGGGCAATTCAAAGGCCAAACCACAACCCAAAATAATATTAGTCAGGTTGTCTAAATAATCGGTTAGTGTAGGGCGCGTTACCAACATTCCTTTTTGACCTAATTGAAAACTTGCCAAAAAGTTAAATGTAAATGGCCCTAATAAGTAAAATCCGAAAGCGGCACCTAAAAAGAAGAAAAAAGACACCCAAAAAATAACAAATCGCGTATTCTTTACTTCATTTTCGTGCAAAGCGGGTTTTATAAAACGCCAAAACTCCCAAAAAATATACGGAAAGCTTACAATTATGCCCCCAATAAAAGCCATTGTAATGCTACTTACAAACTGCCCCCCAAAAGTGGTACTCTGCATACTTATTTGTACCGGTGGCATACAGAGTGCATTGCCCAAGTGTAGCTGCCTACTTAAATTGCACAAGGCCTTGTATGTAAAAAAATCAGGATTGATAGGCCCCGTAATGATGTTGTCAAACACCCAATCGCGATACACAAATATCACAATAGCCACTACTACTACTGCCAACAAGCTGCGTACAACATGCATTCTCAATTCTTCCAAATGGTCTATAAAACTCATTTCGGCGTTTGTTCTTGTGCGGTTAAGATTAAATAGTGCCATAATTGCTTGCTAACTCTGTACAAATAAAGCTGCAAAGTTAACTGAATGCATATTAACTCTAAATGCAAGCTTTCTTAAATATCCGGTGTATAAAGCCGCTATTTTTTTCCATGTACTTCATCTACAAACCGTACAATGAAATATCTTTAATCCACAAATTGCTATATGAAAAAATACATCCAATTTCTAAGCACTTATTTATTATTCACTGCCCAATTTGCCATTGCTCAAAACCATACTGCTATGCCACAATTGGCAAGCGGCACGTTACGCCGATTTGCAAATTTTACTTCGAAATATGTAGATGCCCGCAATATAGATGTTTGGCTGCCCGCTCAGTACAACGGCAAAAAAGCATTTTCGGTGCTTTACATGCACGACGGGCAAGGCTTATATGATAGTGCCGTAACTTGGAACAAACAAGAATGGGGGGTAGACGAAACCGTGGGCAATCTATTGGAAAACAAACAAATACAACCCTGTATAGTTGTAGGCATATGGAACAGTGGCCGCAATAGGCATGTAGACTATTTTCCACAAAAGCCCTTTGAAAGCCTAAATCAAGCCGTACAAGACACACTGCTACAGAGCCTACGCAGCAACGGCGCAATCGTTTTTTCCGGCAAACCGCAATCCGACGCGTATTTGAAATTTTTGGTGTACGAACTCAAACCCTTTATAGATAGTGTTTTTAAAACACGCCCACAAGCCAAGCACACTTTTATTGCCGGCTCAAGTATGGGCGGATTAATTTCTATGTATGCCTTGTGCGAATATCCGAAGATATTTGGGGGTGCCGCTTGTTTATCTACCCATTGGCCGGGCATTTTTACCAACCATCAAAACCCTATACCCGAAGCCTTTTTTCAGTATTTGCAGCAATATTTACCCGCTCCGGCTACCCAACACAAACTGTATTTTGATTATGGCACAGAAACTCTCGATGCCCTATACCCCATACACCAACAAAAAGTAGATAGCATCATGCGCGCAGCAGGCTATTCCAACAAACAATGGATGACCAAACAATTTGTTGGCGCAAATCATTCCGAAAAAGCTTGGCAAAAACGATTGGCAATTCCAATACGCTTTTTATTAGGTACCCACAAATAAACATCAACGGCTACATGGTAGCCTCTTTTTTTTTTTTTTTTAGGGCCGGTACTGCTATTAGGCGGCATGGGCGTTGGCACCGTTCAACAGTGGTGCATAACCAATACCCCTATTTTAATAAGCATTTGTACCAATTGGTCAAATAATTAATAGCCAGTACCTACCCAAGCAATACCCAACTTTTTACGCCTTTAATTGGTTAGTATAACAAGCAGCGTTGTATATTGCATCATTTTTTACCGTATGGCTACCCTATATAGGGGGAAATATACGGCAAAACCAACACACATGAAAGTAATCGAACATATTGCACAAGCAACCGACACACTTATTTCTTTTGAGGTATTGCCCCCGCTAAAAGGCAAAACCATTACCTCCTTGTATAACCATTTAGATCCACTCATGGAGTTTAAACCCTCTTGGATCAATGTTACCTACCACCGCAGCGAAAGCATGTTTAAAAAAAAGGCTGATGGCACTTTCGATAAAGTAGAAGTGCGCAAGCGCCCCGGTACCGTAGGCATTTCAGCGGCAATAATGAATCACTATAAGGTTGATGCTGTGCCGCATATCATTTGTGGCGGCTTTACCAAGCGCGAAACCGAAGACGCATTGATTGATTTAAATTTTTTAGGGATAGACAATGTATTGGCACTAAGGGGAGATGCGGCTAAAAATGAAGCCAATTTTGAAGCAGAGCCCGATGGACATGCCTATGCTATTGATTTGCAAAAGCAAATTGCTAATTTAAACAACGGTATTTATGTTGACGAAGACATTCAAAATGGCGGCAAAACCAATTTTTGTATAGGTACGGCCGGCTATCCTGAAAAACATTTTGAAGCCCCCAATTTAGAAATAGACCTACAACACTTAAAAAACAAAGTGGATGCCGGTGCCGACTACATCATGACCCAAATGTTTTTCGATAACCAAAAATTTTTCGACTTTGTAGATGCCTGCCGAAAAATGGGCATAACAGTACCTATTATTCCGGGATTAAAACCCATTACTAATAAAAAACAATTGTCGGTACTGCCGCGCATTTTTCATGTGGATATTCCTACCGACTTAAGCAACGCAATTACCAAGTGTAAAAGCGATGAAGATTGTGAAAAAGTAGGTACCGAATGGCTAATACAACAAAGTAAAGAATTAAAAGCCTTTGGCGTACCTGTACTGCATTATTATACCTTAGGCAAACCCAAAGTTATTTTCAACGTGGTGAAAGCCGTAGTGTAATTTTTCCCTATCAACTATATACCTACAAAAAGAGCAGCCTCGTTTACTTGGGCTGCTCTTTTTTATTGTACTAAAACTTTATTTCTTCTTCGTTGCTATCAAAAAATTTAAATTCTATTAAGTGATAGTTGTTATTCGACTGTACGTGCAATTTAATTTTATGTTTCCGTTTCCACTTACGTGCTATTGACGTAAAAATGCCTTTTGTTAGGTGCGAATGTACAATAGGGTGTACGGTTAAGGTTAAATTTTTGTGTGCGTGAGTAGCCAAATAGTGGAGTCGTTTTTCAATTTCATCTTCTAATAATAGAGTTGACGAAATTTTACCCGTACCATTACACACAGGGCATTGTTCGGAGGTATTGATGTTTACTTCCGGCTTCATGCGTTGTCGGGTAATTTGCATCAAGCCGAATTTAGAGATTGGCAATACAGAATGTTTAGCCCTATCGCTTTTCATAAATTCTTCCATCGCATCCTGCAACTTCCGTTTATTATCGGGTAACTTCATGTCTATAAAGTCCACCACAATAATGCCGCCAATATCACGCAACCGTAGCTGTCTTGCAATTTCTTCAGCAGCTTCTAAGTTGGTTTGCAATGCATTATCTTCTTGGTTGTTGCCAACACTTTTGTAGCCGCTATTGACATCTATTACATGTAAGGCTTCGGTGTGTTCAATAATTAGGTAAGCACCACTTTGCAAGTTAACGGTTTTTCCAAAGGCACTTTTTACCTGCTTCGTAATACCGTAGGTATCAAAAACGGGCAAATCGCCACTATAAAAACTCACTATTTCTTCTTTGTGGGGTGCTATTTGCTGAATGTAACTTTTGGTTTCATTAAACAAATTTTTATCGTTTACCACCACTTTATTAAAGTCTTCGTTCAGCAAATCGCGCAAAATGCTCGTTGTTTTGTTTTGCTCACTCAGTATTTTACTTGGTGCTACGGCGCCTTTAAGGTTGCGCTGCATCGTTTGCCAAGTTTCTACAAGTGTCAACAAATCTTGGTGCAATTCGGCAGTACTTTTGCCTTCGGCTGCTGTACGTACAATTACACCAAAGTTTTTAGGCTTAAATGCTTCTACTATTTTTTGCAAGCGTTTTCTTTCTTCACCGGAATGTATTTTTTTAGATACGGCAACAATTTCGTTGAAGGGAGTAATTACAACAAACCTACCGGGCAAGCTAAGTTCGCAACTTAAGCGAGGGCCTTTTGCGGCAATCGGTTCTTTTAAAATTTGGACTAAAATATTGGGTTTACCTACTAATACTTCGTTGATTTTGCCCGTTTTTACAATTTCGGGTTCTACAGAAAATTTAGAGAAGTCGAAACCATTTTCTTCCTTATCGTGTATAGCGAGTTGAGTAAATTTTAGAATGGATTTGGCATAGGGTGACAAATCGGTATAATGCAGGAACGCATCTTTTTCAAAGCCTACATCTACAAATGCGGCATTGAGCCCAGGTATTAATTTTTTTACCTTCCCAAGGTACAAATCGCCCACCGAAAAACTGCTATCGGCCTTTTCGTTATGCAATTCTACCAGTTTTTTGTCTTCTAGTAAGGCAATTTCAACACCCGTAGGAGCTATATTAATGATTAATTCTTTGTTCACAAAGGTTGCAACTTTAAAAATAATAAACAATTACTACCCAAATAATGGGCAGCACGACATAACATACGATTGAACATGCCGTCAAAAAAAGGGGAGGAAAGGTAAAGTTGCAGCGAGATAATTATTGTAATGGCGGCAGGCCTTGTATGTGCAAAATAAAGCGGTACTAATGTACAGTACCGCTTTATTTGATATAAATCTTGAAAAAGAATTATTTTTTCTTTTTATGGCGATTCTTTCTTAGGCGTTTTTTACGTTTGTGCGTCGCAATTTTATGACGTTTTCTCTTCTTACCACAAGGCATACCAGAAATGTTTTAGTTAGTGAATAATAATTTTTATATCAATTTCAGGAGGTTTACCTCCACTCCATTTACTGTTTTAACAAACGAATTCTTTGCTCCAACTCTTTTTGTGCATCCACATTTTTGATAGTGTTTTTCACTTCAGTATACCACTTTACGGCGTTGCTTTTATCCCCTTTTAAATCGTAACACTCTGCTAAATGCAACTTAGCTTCTAAATTATCGGGGGCAATAGTTACAATAGCACCAAAACGTTCAATTGCTTTATCGTATTGTGCGCTTTTTTTACCACCCAAACCTAGAATGAATTGGGCATATACATTTTTAGGATTTTTTTCTGCTATAGCCTTTACAGGCAAAATGCCTTGCATTGGATTGTTAGAAATGCCTCCCAATATGTAACATGCTCCCAATCCAATTTTACTACTATCGTTATTTGGATTTACTGAAATAGCCTGCTCAAAAAGAACTTTTGCGTTAGTGGCCAACCATTGTTGCATAGCAGGGTCACCTTCTACCATCAAGTTGTCTAAAAATTGATGGGCGGCAAAGGTGAGACTTTTTTCTGAATTTTCCAACTTTGCTGCTTGAGCAAAATAATAGGCATAAGGTTCGTATATGCGACCACTGTTTTTCCAAAAATCGGCTAATTGTTGGTACGCCTTTAAGCGCTGTTGTGGGGTACTAGCGTCGGCTGTTTGTTGCTGCAACAAATTGGCTTGTTGCAACAATTGACTATTTAAACGAAGTTTTGCTTTTGCCAAAAGCGTATCGAAAACAATAGGCTTAGGAGCATTACTTTCGGCGGTAGCAGCAGCATTACTCGCCGTGTTCTTTTTAGGGGGTATGGTATTTCCAAATACAAACAACACTACTACCAAAAGCAATGCTCCACCTAATAACAATAATTGATTGCGTTTCACTCAAAAAAATTTGTGCAAAGTTATTCCGTTTCCGTATCGGAACTTACGGGGCCTTTACATTTAGTTTTTACTTCTGAATGAAACTCTTTTGCAGGTTTAAAGCCGGGTATATAGTGCTCAGGTATGGCTACTGCTACATTTTTGGTAATGTTTCGGCCTATTTTAGCAGCGCGTTTTTTTGGAAAAAAAGTACCGAATCCTCTAATATAAATACTTTCACCCTCTATAAGGTTGTGTTTTATTTCCTTAAACAGCGTTTCCAATGTAACTAAAACATCTACCTTAGGAATACCCGTTTTGTCGGAAATTTCGTTAATAATGTCTGATTTTCTCATGGTTTAGATATTTAATCAATATTGAATAAATCAATTAAACGGATATTGAAATGGGTTGTTTTGCACTTGCAAGTTAATTAACAATTATTAATTTACTTTGTTAAATAAAGCATATTGCAAAAAAATGACGCAACAATATTAAGCTAAAAACAATTGTAAAAGAATATATCTAAATATACACCTAATGCTTGATACAGAAAAACAATTTGCGCAACTATTATTGCAGTGGCATAAAAACGATAATAAGAGGTTGATGCCTTGGAAGGGGGAAAAGGATCCTTACAAGATATGGTTAAGCGAAATAATTTTGCAACAAACAAGGGTGGAACAAGGGCTTTCGTATTACGAAAAATTTATTCAACAATTTCCAACCATTAACCACTTGGCCAATGCACAAGACGAAGTGGTGTTTAAACTTTGGGAAGGCTTGGGCTACTACAACCGTTGCAAAAACTTATTGCATACCGCTAGGCTCATTTGCAAAGAATACCAAGGAACCTTTCCTACGGAATACGACGCTATTTTAGCCCTGAAGGGTATTGGACCTTATACCGCTGCGGCTATTGCCTCGTTTGCATTTAACCAACCCTACGCAGTGGTAGATGGTAATGTATTTAGGGTATTGGCTCGGGTATTTGGTATATCTACCGCTATTGATAGCCTTGACGGAAAAGTACGCTTTACCCATTTGGCCAATAAGGTGCTTACGCCAAACAGTGCCGCAATGCACAATCAGGCAATTATGGACTTTGGGGCTACGGTTTGTAAGCCTTTTAATCCGCTATGCTTTACTTGTGTGTTTAATACTTTTTGTGTAGCCAAACAAGAAGCTTTGGTAAACCAACTTCCGGTAAAAGAGAAGGTATTATTGAAAAAGAAGCGTTTTTTCAGCTATTTTATTTTTGAATACCAAGGCAACTTATTGATAAAAAAACGTACCAATAGCGACATATGGCAAAACTTGCATGAGTTTTATTTAGTAGAAAGTGCGGAAGCTGTTTTTTGGAACCAACAGTTGGTAGCGGAAAGCCTATTGCAACAACTTGGCATTGAAAAAGCCGACATTGTACATATTTCGCCCATGTATGTACAACAACTTACCCATCAAAAAATTCAAGGGCAGTTTGTAAAAATTGTGTTGCCTGAAGTGCCAAAACCTTTGCAACAATACCAATTAGTCCCTTTAAAAGAAGTAAGTGCTTGGGCTTTTCCAAAATTCATTAACCAATATTTGGAAGCCAATAGTACACAGAGCAGTTTGTTTTAAGTTGACAAGTTGTAAATCTGTTCAATAGAAATAAATCGTTGAACGGTGCCAACGCCCATGCAGCCTAATGGTAGTACCGGCCTATGGCTCATACAAAAAAAGGGCTACCGCGTAGCCCAATCTTTTTATTCAGGTAAATGCACCATTATTGTTTGGCAAATGCATTCCATCCTTGTGCTGTAATATCGAAGGTGTTACCACCTTTTGTTAGCAACTTGCAACCTTCTTCCATTTCGGTCATATAGCCAATAACCGAAATTTCTTCGTTGAAAGTAATTTTGTCGTAATCTTCTTGTTTTAGGGTAAAAATAAGTTCGTAATCTTCGCCGCCATTGAGGGCACATACGGTGGGGTCGAGACCAAATTTAAATGCGGCATTACGGCTGCTTTCGTGAATAGGCAATTTGCCTTCGTAAATACGGCATCCAAGTCCACTTTGCTTACATAAATGCAGTACTTCGCTGCTAATGCCATCGCTAACATCCATCATTGCTGTTGGAACAATGTTGTTTTCGGCTAAAAAGTCGATGATATCTTTTCTTGCTTCGGGCTTTAGGAGTCGTTTTACAATATAATCTTCCCCTTCCAAATCGGGTTGAATTTGGGGATTTTCGAGGAAAATTCTTTTTTCTCGCTCCATTAAAGTAAGGCCAAGAAAGGCTCCACCAAAATCGCCGGTAGCGCAAATCAAATCGCCTTTTTGGGCTGTACTACGTTTTACAAATGCATCGGGAGCTACTTCGCCTATAGCAGTAACAGAAATGATGAAGCCTTTTTGCGAGGAGGAGGTATCGCCGCCTACCAAATCAACGCCATGCTTTTCGCAGGCAATGTATACGCCTTCGTAAAACTCATCAAGTGCTTCCACGCCAAATCGGTTGCTGATACCAATACTCATGGTTATTTGGGTAGGGGTTGCATTCATGGCATACACATCGCTCAAATTAACCATCACGCTTTTGTAGCCAAGGTGTTTTAATGGTGTATACATTAGATCGAAGTGTACACCTTCTATGAGTAAGTCGGTAGTTACTACGGTTTGTTTGCCAAAATGGTCTATCACGGCAGCATCGTCGCCTACGGCCAAAATAGTAGAGGCATTGTGGAGTTCAAAATTTTTGGTTAGGTGCTCAATAAGCCCAAATTCGCCTAAACTTGCAATTTCGGTACGAGAAGGTTGTTGCTGTTCCATTGGTGGTGTTGCGTGAATTTAAAAGTTGCCTCCGTTAATAATGTGTAACAATTGTTCGTGAATAAGGCCGTTAGTAGCTAAAATATTCGGTTGATAAGGGCTATACACTTGCCCTTTGTAATCGGTTACTTTGCCTCCGGCTTCTTCTACCATAAGCCAACCGGCTGCACTGTCCCACGCTTGCAATTTGTGTTCGTAAAATCCGTCGAAACGCCCTGCGGCTACCCAACAAAGGTCGATAGCTGCGCTGCCACATCGGCGTACCGGAATGGCTTTGCGTATGAGCTTTTCGAACACTTCGAGCGGGCTATTCAAGGTATCTAAATAACTGTACGGAAAACCGGTAGCCAAACAGCTTGTTTGCAAATTGCTTTTGGTACTTACCTGTATTTTTTTATCGTTCAAAAAAGCACCTTTTCCTTTTTCGGCAAAAAAGAATTCGTCGATAAACGGATTGTACACCGCTCCTAATATCATTTCGCCATTTTTTTCTACGGCTATGCTTACACAGCAAATAGGAATGCTGTTGGCAAAATTGATGGTACCATCTATAGGGTCAATAATCCATTTGTATTCGCTTTCTTGTACTATTGCGCCGGCTTCTTCGCTTAAAATAAAATGATCGGGAAAATTTTTCTTTACGATTTCAAAAATGACCGTCTCGCTTTTGTGGTCTACTTCGGTTACCAAATTGTTTACCCCTTCTTTGTTGCTGATGGTAAATTGTTTATCGAAATATTCTTTCATAATTGCCGCACCGGCACGTGTGGCTTCAATAAGTGTTTGTTGTAGCATGGTGCAAATATAGTACAGGCCTTTTATATAGCTAAAACAATACGCAATTAAAGCAGTTGCAAATAGCATGGATGCGCTTACAAATAGCCATTCATTTACAAATGCACACCCAAAGTTGCTGCATATGAGCCAATAAAGCATAGAAAGCATAAACACAATTTCGTTCTATACTACGTCTACTGCATTTTTCTGCTTTCTACAATCCCCAACTGCTTCGATAAGGGTTGCAGACCGTTTCGGATGATGCGTACAGTAACCTCACATCAATACCACATTTTATCACATAAAGTGTGGTGAACTGTGGTGTTAATGTGGTTTTACTGTGGTGTTGCTACGAATTTGTACTGAATGTAACTTGGCACAGCTACCGTGCAGAAGCACAAAAAACGCCGACATTTAGCAAGGGAAATTGTTGGGGGAAATGCGTAGGCTGATACTTTACTGCATTTATTGGCCTTGCGGTAAGCGGATGAATAA
>JAIXOS010000153.1 GCA_027486695.1 Chitinophagaceae bacterium
AACGAACAAGGCTTGGCGATGGTGGGGCATTGAGTTGTGTCACGCTTGGCCGTCTGCCGTTGAATAAAGATATAAAGTTGAGTTTAAAATCCTGTTGTTCGGTTGAGTTCTGTCGAGCTGGAACCGAAGTTCAACAAAGTTCCCATAGTTGAAATACGAGTTTTGTCGCCCCCCACTATTGCCAAACCCTTTGTTGTGTGCTGTATTTCTACTTTCCACTTTTCAGTTTTTTAATTGTTTCTTTTGCCTGTTGCTTTGCTTGTTCGTCTCCATATTTTATAACAAGTTCACAATATTTAATTGCATTTTCTTTGTCGCCTTTTCTTTTGTAACCTTCTGCAATGTTTGCTAAAACGATAAAGTCCTTTGGATTTACTTTTTCTGCTTGTTTTAAATACTCAATTGCTTTGTCATAATTTTTTGTCAGCATATAGGCAACAGAAGTAGTTGATAATACTTCAACACAATTAGGATAATACTTAATTGTCAAGTCGCCAATTTGTTTAATATTTTCAAGTAATCCATCATTTTCTGTGTCATAAAGTTGCTTTAAATATGATTGAATAGAACCTAACATAAAATTTTCTGCGTCGTCAAGTTTTTTGCTCTCCGTCCAAAGCCAATTACATTTTATCTTATTTGAGTATTCAACTGTATTTATAATTTCAGTCGTAAATTTTTTATAGTCTTCAAGTTTTCCTAAAACAAAGCACTTTCCAAATCTAATGTCAAGTCTATTTGGGAACTTCTCAATTCCCTTGTCAACATAGTAAAATGCTTTCTTTAAATAATCAGAATTGAAACCAATATTTGAATTTAGAAATCCAGCTTCTTTTCCTGTGCTGTCTGTCAATGCAAGGCTTTCACTTCCTTTTTGAGTTCTTTCAAGTGAAATGATTTCTTGTTTGCTTCGTGAGAAATAATAATTAAAAGCAGATGTATAAAGTTCAGGGTCATTTAGGTTTGCTTTTTCCCAACTGGTTAAAAGTTGCTTGGCTTTTGTTGTGTCTTTGTCTTGGAAATACTTTTTGAATTTTTCGTAATTGGTTTGTCCAAATGAAGTGCTTGCAAAAAGCAGAAGAGTTAAAAATATTTTAGTTTTTGTCATATTAGTAAGTTGTCAAATAATATAGCACACAACGAACAAGGCTTGGCGATGGTGGGGCTTTGAGTTGGGTCACGCTTGGCCGTCTGCCGTTGAATGATGTTATAAAAGTTGAGTTTAAATTCCTGCTGTTCGGTTGCGTTCTGTCGAGCTGGAACCGAAGTTCAATAAAGTTCCTAAAGTTGAAATACGAGTTTTGTCGCCCCCCACTATTGCCAAACCTCGTGTTGTAGGCAGTTTATATTATTTCGAACATACTTTTTCTTTCTTCTTCTGAATTTAAGAGAAAATGGTGCATATGCCAAGGTGCCGGTTTAACTTCGTCAGAATACATACAACAATTAATCATTTCGTGTGTCTGTAATTCAATACAAACAGAATTAATATCTAATTCATAGCATTCAGAATATGTTGAATGAGCAGGATTAGGAAATGAGTCCTTATAAATTTTATTGTATCTAGGTTGAAAATATTTAATTAAGGCTGCTTCCGTAAAATTAATTTTTTGTTGTTCATTTATTCCTTCCCAATTTAGTTTGTCGCTAACTTTCTTTCTTCTAATGTCGTCCTCTTTAAGTTCTTCTTTTGAAAATTTAGTTCGACCATCCATCATTATTAAATTTATTTGGGAAAATGAAGCTAATGCCAAATAAATTTCACTGTCAGGGTTATTTATAATTGCTTCTGAATAAATACCCTGTAAAGTTGAATGGCTTACTAATCTGTCTGGTGCAGTTCTAGCACCTTCAACTCCATAAGATTGTCCTATGTAAAGTACTTCTAAATTTAAAAACTCACCTGAAACATATGTTTGTAAAAATGGGGAAACTTTTGCGTCAACCAATTGTTCTCCTTGGCTTACTAATTGAAATATATTAAAGGGATATGAAGAATTTATTTGAATGTCGTTTGTTTCAAAATTATTAGCGAATTTATATTCTATCTCCTCAATTATGCCTTTCCTATTAATTCCAAAGGTCATTTTTAGATACTCATTTGTAACTTCAAATTTCTCGGGAATTATTGTTAATCTTGGTTTTTTGCAAATGAAATACAAGTGACAAGGATTGTACTCGTCAAAATAATTAAACTGTGATACAAACTTTAATTCTGGTTGTTGCAGAATCATCATTTTCTCCAAGTTCATATTTATTGCAAATTCTGTCGGAAGTCGTTTACTCATTTCGGGTTCTGTTAAATTGCCTACAACGAACAAGGCTTGGCGATGGTGGGGCATTGAGTTGTGTCACGCTTGGCCGTCTGCCGTTGAATGATGATAAAAAAGTTGAGTTTAAATTCCTGCTGTTCGGTTGCGTTCTGTCGAGCTTGAACCGAAGTAGAATAAAGTTCCCAAAGTTGAAATACGAGTTTTGTCGCCCCCCACTATTGCCAAACCTCGTGTTGTGGGCAGTTATACATTTTTTTCTCGCCCAAACATGCCAAAAGGAATAGCTAATAATAAGTGTATTAAAGCAATGTAAGCATATGTGTCTTTTTCTCCAAACATTTTAAACATCCAATATAATTCTGAAAAAAAAGGTAAAAACAGAGAAATAATTCCTGCAAACATCCCGCTTTCAGTAAACGCAATAATAACAGTCCAAATATGGGTTATTAACGCGGTAATCATAAAAATTCCGTGAAGAGAAACAAAAATTGCTTTCATAAAAAGGAAATTTTAAAAGCAAAGAGTTGTTTAACCCTTTGCTTTTATGATAATTAAATTTTGTTTAAACTAGTTTCTTTTGGGAACATAGGTTTTGTTGCCATTACTATTAATATAATACTGTCCGCCTTTTGAACCAGTTTGAATAGTTTGTCCACTACCATAGTTAGAGGCAGCTGGCGAATAGTCTTGAGCTCGTGAACCTTGAGAACTTGTGTAAGGATTTGTGTTACCACTTGTTGAATAATTATCACTATTAGTCGAGTTTGTACTAGTCTTCATATGAGGCTGTACATAAGTGTTAGTACTTGGTTTGTAATAACCACTTTGATAGCGACTGCTACTGTTTGTTTGTGCATTAATTTTTGTAAGAAATGTCACAAACGCCAAAAGCAAAATTACTTTTTTCATTTTTTAAAATTTATGTTTTGCCTACTCTATTCAGTTTTTGGCTTCCCTGATGGTAAATTATAATTTGTATCGCGTTGTAGTAAAATCGTTATTGGTATTGCGTTTTGTCTAACAAACCGAGATCTGTCAATAATTGCCCACAACGAACAAGGCTTGGCGATGGTGGGGCATTGAGTTGTGTCACGCTTGGCCGTCGCCCGTTGAATAAATATATTAAGTTGAGTTTAAATTCCTGCTGTTCGGTTGAGTTCTGTCGAGCTGGAACCGAAGTACAATAAAGTTCCCAAAGTTGAAATACGAGTTTTGTCGCCCCCCACTATTGCCAAACCTCATGTTAGCGGCTGTTCTTCTGTCCGTCCGAAGTCGGTCAGTTTGAAGTTTGCACGAATGTTTGTTTAAGTGTGTTAATGAATGTGTCAATTTGATTGTGATACTTTACTTCATTTTCTTTTTCTACTTGCATTCCAAAGTGTTCGTCAACTTCTTTAATAATAAGTTCTTTAATTACTCGTCGTGTATTGTTGTCGCAAATGTAACCTAATAGCTTTTGCGTTAAACAGTTGTATTCGTCAAGCGGTGCTCCAACTTTAATAAATCCGCTAGGTCAATTCTTTAACCAACTTTGTCAAAGCAGCAAAGTCCTTTTTATATTTTGATTTTAGTTCTTTATCCATTTTCGCTCCCATATTCTTCT
>JAIXOS010000048.1 GCA_027486695.1 Chitinophagaceae bacterium
GCAAACAACCCATGCAGGAGGCGGTGGTGTATTGGAGTAGCGATTGTGCCGATGTAAAAGCTTGTAAGTGGAATGTGTTGCTGTTGCAGAAAATAGCTCCTCAACAATACCGTATTGTATTGCCCCCGGAAGCAAAGCAATGGTTTTGTACGGTTACCAACAACCAAGATATATCGGTGTCGAGTGCCCTTTTTTCTCAAAATTCCCTTCAATAATTGAACAATATGAATAAAGTAGTAGCTTTTTTAGTTGCTTGCTTCCTATGTGGGCAAGCGTTATTGGCGCAACAGTGGTATGTGGCACCTAATGGCAACGATAATGATCAGGGTACGTTGCAACAACCTTTTGCAACTTTGAACCGGGCAAAAGCAGCCGTAAGGCAGTTTAAAAAGCAAAAAACGAACCTCGAATCGGGTTTAACGGTGTTCATTCGCGGTGGGGAATACAGTTTGTCAAGCACCTTTGAATTGCAAAAAGAAGATGGTGGTCAGGAGGGTGCACCGGTAGTTTATAAGGCTTATACCAACGAAGTGCCCCATTTTAGCGCAGCCACTACCGTAAATGCCAAGCAATGGAAAAGCTTGGGTAAGGATGCCCGCAAAAGGCTACACCCTAAAGTGGATGCCGCCAAATTGGTAGCATTGGATATTCGTCAGTTGCGCTTAAACAATGCGTTTCAGTTTGCACCGGGCAACTCTTTTACTACCGAGTGGTATATTGTTGATTTATTTGCCAATGGATCGCGACAGCCCATAGCCCAATACCCCAATCCAACACAAAATATCCGTGGCAAAAATGATCCGGGTTGGATTACCTGCAACGGTACCAAAAACCAAGCAACTTTTTATTTTGGTGCCAACGGACTCCCCGACGATAAAGACACGACGAACGAATTGGACATCGATGGCACACAACGCTCCGAAAGGTGGTTGCGCGCTTTGCAGTCGGGCCACGAAGTATGGCTAAAAGGTTTGTGGCGTGTGCCTTGGGAGCCCTTTACCATCAAAGTAGCCGATATCAATTTGCAGGACCAAAGCATTCAATTGTCCGTGCCGCCACCTTCGGGCATGGGTTCTAAATATAGTGCTGTGGCTAACGAACAACCGCTTTGGCGCAAAGGAAGCGGTAAGGAAGGTTATTTTGCCATTAATTTGCTTGAAGAAATAGATAAACCCGGCGAATGGGCTTTGGATATTCAAGACCAAAAAATATATTATTACCCGCCTGCGGCAATTGAATCCCTACAAATAGCCATCAACGATTTTAACAATGCCCTTATTAAAATCAATGGCGCTTCGCATATTACCGTTCAAGGATTGCAATTGGATGGCACTTTGGGTTCGGCTATAGAAATGAACCAATGTACGCAGGTGCTTGTGGCCAATTGTCAAATATCCAATGTGGGTAAAACGGGTATTGCTATGCAGGGCGGCAACAGCAACACGCTTCAGGCGAACAACATTTTTGAAACCGGCGGCGTTGGCATTGAACTCAAAAATTTGGGCGACCGCAAAACGTTGCTTTCGTCTAATGTGGTGGTGGATAACAACCATGTACACCATGTAGGCAAACTCATTTACAAACAAGCCATTAGTCTTTCCAATTCGGTAGGGGTAACCATCCGCCACAATTTATTGCACGATATTCCCACCGGCAGCATTCGTACCGATGACATCAATAACTGCTTATTTGAGTACAACGAAATACACAATATTGCGCTAAAAGAGGGCGATACCGGCGTGTTTTACAGTTATGGTGGTTGGAGCACGTATGGCAATATCTTCCGGTACAATTTTTCGCACCACACTAGCAGGGCCAATGCTTTTTATAGCGATGATGGCGATAGCGGCGATTTTTATTATAAAAACATTGTTCACGATTGTATTGGCGGTGTATTGGTAGGTGGCGGACACGATGTTTTGGCCGAAAACAATTTGTTTGTTCAAAGCAAAAAGCAAACCATCGACGATAGGGGGAAAGACCGAAACTATCGCCTTGGTACCAAATACGAGTCGGCACTTCGGCAGTTTAATGTAGATAAAAGCCCTTGGAAAGAATATGGCGAAGCCTTAAAAAACCAACATCAATTATCCACCAATTTGTGGGGCGATGTATTGCAACCTGAGTGGCATCCTGAATTGCCCAACGGCAGTCGCATGCAAAACAATGTGGCGGTAGCCTCGGGCAAATTTCAATCGCGTAGCGGCAATGTAGTAGTGGCCAATAACGACGTGGTTAAAACCATTGCCGAAGCACAGTTTTTCGATTATGCCCAAATGGATTTGCGTACCAACAACAGCGTTATACTAGCCAAATTTCCCGAGCTCAACCAAGTATTTGTGCAAATAGGCTTGCAAAAAGATGCTTATCGTACGCAAATACCCACTCGTGCAGCTACCGGCGGATTGTTGAACCGAATTAATGCCGAAAACATTGATACGGAAGATAAAATGGTGGACAAAGTAAAACCCACCAAACCTTAATATTGGTTTGGGAATATGCGGTGGAGGAGCAATCGGCTAGTCAATTGGCAAAGCGGTGAAAAGAACTTTTTTTGGAGGGGGATTGTAGGGCGTTCCCCTTCGGGTCGGGCTTTTCGCTGCTACTCCTCGCTGCGCTGCGGGGTATTCGCTGCAATCCCTAACGCGACAAAATACGCACTTACGCATTAGTTTTTGGTACTTGATAGCCTTTTTCATTGATTAAATAAGTGCCGAAAGTTCCGTGCACCCCTGCAAGGCGTTTTCGCCAAGTGCCGAAAGTTCCGTGCACCCCTGCAAGGCGTTTTCGCCAAATGCCGAAAGCTCCATGCACCCTTGCAAGGCGTTTTCGCCAAGTGCCGAATGCTCCGTGCACCCCTGCAAGGTGGTTTCACCAAGTGCCGAAAGTTTCATGCACCCCTGCAAGGCGGTTTCCCATCAGTGGGAAAGCACCGCGCACCCCTACATGGCGGTTTCCCATAAGTGGGAAAGCTCCGCACACCCCTGCACGAAAGTCTTTACTTGAATAATTGGGTAATGTAGCGGTCAATTGCTTGCTTTCGGTAAAATTGAGCATTAGCCAAACTAGGCTAAACATCGTTTGCGGTGGCTTTTTTCTGAAAGGTTTGCAGGTGTCACATCACCCAAAATGGTTATCCATGCCAAAGCAGCCATTAACAACCACAATGCTTCCGCATGATACCAAACACCCAAAAAACAAAATAGGTGGAAAAGGTGGATAGAGCCCCCAAAATGGAGGCTATCCATTATCGTACAATAGTAATACTGCCACTAATGGGCGGTCGTCCGTTTTTAAGCTGAATTACATAATAATAGGTGGCAACCGGTAAGGATTGACCATTGTAAGTGCCATCCCATCCATGTAAATTATTATAGCCAACAGAGTGAAAAACCCGTTGACCAAATCGGTTAAACACTTCTACAATAGCACTTGGATAACTTTCTATAAAGTCAATTCGCCAAGTATCGTTGATGTTATCTGCATTTGGCGAAAAAGCATTGGGTACTTTTAATTGCCGCAATACAACTAAGCGTATGCTATCGGTAACAGCACAGCCGCCAATGCCGGTCAGCGTTAGTCGGTACAAAATCGAATCCACATTGTTAGGAAGGGTTGCAATAGGCACAGCCACTTGGTTGTTGTTCAGATAAGTTGGCAACGGCGTCGACGTCCACTCGAAGCGCAATTCGGTTCCCGAAAAATAGTTTTCGCCATAGAGCGGTTTTACCGGCACCGAACCGCCTTCCAAAACGCTGATGGTATTGCCCCCTAAGGTCAAAGTGGGATAAGGATGTACAACAATGTTCTTGGTTGCCACCGCACTGCTACAGCCTCTATTGCTCAAAGTTGTTAACTGTATGGCATAAGTACCGCTTTGACGATAGGTGTACTTTGGGTTTATGATGGTATCGGTAATGCCGTTTGCCAATTGCCATCGCCTAGACGCAATGAAACCATTGGTTGAGGTACTTAAATCAACATATTGAATGCTTTTATTGACACAAATAGCACTATCGCTTGCCGAAAACTTGGCTATAGGCGCATCGTAAATGGCAAAGAAAGGTTGTGTTAAGCTATTGACACAGTTCTTGATGCTGGTAATTTGTAATTGTACTTGATAACCTGCGGGTGGTGCTGACACTAGGTAGGTATGCGATTGGTTTTTGAGCGTTCCGCCCGTTGCATTATTGGGGTCGTCAAAGTTCCATTTGTAACTAAAACCATCTTCTGTGCCATCGGCAATAGTTGATGTACTGCTAAATGTACCTGTGCCCGCCGGCAAACAAATTTGTGGCATGGTGAATGATACATTGGGTAATGGATGGATGGTAACATTTTTACTGGCAGTGTGTGTGCAACCACTATCGGTTGTTATGGTAAAGGCAATGGAATAAGTTCCGGCATTGTTGTATTGCTTGGTAAAAATGCTGCTGTTGGGCCGGTAGATGGTAGTGCCATCTCCAAAAGTCCACACCCTACTTGTAATCCGATGTATGGGAGTAGTAGCGTTATCGGTTAATGATACGTCCGTTTTGGCACAAGTAGTATTGCCAATAGTAAAATCGGCAGTTGGCTTTGGCCAAATAGTCACGTTTTGGCTTGCACTATCAATACATCCTTTATTCGATACAAAGGTGTATTGTATAAGATAGGTGCCAGGGGCAATGTTTTGTGTATTAATGGTACCGTTATTGCTGATAATGGTGCCACTAAAATTAAAAGTGCCACTCATGCCACTCACTTCTCGGGCTTGCGAAATAACAGTTGTAGCTGAAGCGTTACTACAAATGCCCGGTATGTTGGAAAAAACAATATTGGGTATAGCTTGTAAGGTAATGGGTTGCATAAAACTGTTACTGCAAGAAGTACCCGAGTAAGCAACCATGCGTATAGTGTATTGTTTGGTGAAGGGCGCATTTTTAAATGCCGGATACAAAGTGTCGTATGTTTTGTTGAAACTAGGATGGTCGTCAACAGTTTTCCACGAAGGGTTGTTTTCCCAATCCCAATAAATTTCAACTTTGGTCAAGCTGCCAAAATCTACAGTTGAGGTATTTTTGATTTGCACGCGCGTATTGCTACACAAATTTGCCGGATTGATCACTTCCATCGAAGCTTTTGGGATAGATCCATTAACGGTAAATTCTTTCTTTATTGCATTGGAACAGCCTTGTGCAGAGGTAACCGTTTGCGTAATGGTATAAACCGATGCCTGATAAAAAGTTACCATTGGGTTTTTATCAGTCGAAGTAGCAGGTGTTGGGGTACTTCCGGTACCGGTAAATTGCCATACATAAGTAAATGGTAACTGATTGCTATTTCCTTTTATAGAACTGCTATCGTTAAACTGTGCCTGCGCGTCGGCAAGGCATATCTCTGGCATTGAAAAATCAGCTATAGGCGACGGATGAATCTCTAATGGATACAAATAGGGAAGGCTTTTGCACCCTTTTGAATTGATTACTTGTAATTCTACAAAGTAAATACTGTCTTTGGGATAGGTTTGTACCAAGGGTGCACCAACGGTGGTATCTAATTTGTTTCCATTACCAAAATTCCATAGCCAACGGGTAAGTGTACCAACATTGGCCACTGATTGATTGACAAATTGAACAGGTTTTTGTGCGCAGTTAGCGGCGTTGCTGATGGAAAAATTAGCAGTTGGTAAAGGATTAACCACAATTGTTTGGGTAAACGTATCGCTAGTGCATCCCTCTTTATTCGTAACAGCTAACTGAATGGTAGCCGTTCCTGCTTGCATTAAAGCAATTTGTAAATCAGGTGTGCCAAAGGTTGTGGTATGATTGATTTGCCATAACCAATTAACAATCGAGGAACCCGCTGCGGTGCTTTTATCGTTACAGCGAAGTGTGTCTTGCATGCATATTTCTGAGGGGTTTGTAAAGGCAGCAATGGGCAATGGCAGTACTTTGATGGTAACATCCGAGCCAATATTGTTGGTACATTGGTTGCTATCGGTAATATTGGTAAATGTGTATTTGGTAGTGGTGGTAGGTTGTACAGCCAATACAAAAGTATCGGTATTAATTTGGCTGATGGTTTGGGCGGTATTACCATCTGAGTAGCTAAAGCGAAATGGTGCTTTGCCGGTAAAACGTAGCAAAATATTTTTTGTTCGCCCGAAACAAAGCGTGTCGTTCGTGATGACTGCCTTGAGTGTAGGAAGTGCGTTGGTGATTAATAGTGAGCTCGTAATGGCACTGTTGTCGGCGTTAAATGTGCTGCAACCGTTGTCGTCGGTAACCTTGGTAGCATACAAAACCAAATTATTGGCAGACTGAGCGGTAACTACAAAAGGAGATTGATTGATATTTGAAGTAGTTTGTATGCTTGTTCCATCGAAATACGTAAGCGTCCAAGGTGCTTTGCCCGTGAATGCGATGTTTTTATTTACAAGGGTATTGGCACATACGGTATCATCTTTTTCAAACTTGGCTGTAGGTAATTCATTTAAAACTATTTGAATGCTATCCGAAAAATCGCCACAACCCAAAATTTTAGTAGTTACATAGTATTTACCACTATTGATCTGTGAAGCGTTAGGAATAATAGGCTCTCGGATATTGCTAGAAAAATTATTGGGCCCCGACCAAACATAACTAGCATCTTGAATTACGCTAGCGCTCAATTTGATATCGCTTCCCATACACAATGTGCTGTTGGTAGTTGGGGCTAAATTGGCAATTTCAAAGTTGGAAAAATACCCTAATCGGCTACCACTATTGGCATTGCCATTTAAAAATCCTAAGTGAAACAATCCAACGCTGTTGGTAATAACCGTACTTCGCCCACTAGGAATGAGGGAGTTGATTTGGGGTAAATTATCTACGTTTATTCTCGCCGCTTTCCATACGCCATTGGTACCGGGCACATCTTCAAAAAAGGATGCATTGATAATATTGGCTTGGTTATTGAGCAAAAAACCATTCACTTGTGTGGATTTACAGAGAATGTTTAACTGAAAATCTTCGGTGGTGCTTCGTACAAACGATACAAGGTTAGAGCCTGTACAACGGATGTTGGGCAAATTGGTGCTAGCCATTTCGCCTGCGTTGCCGGTTAATTGATATACATATGCAGGGTAGGTAGTTTTGATATAGGCACTTGTTTCGGTCAAAGTGCCTTCATATATTTCGCCTCGGTTGATGATTGCTGTAGGAGTTCCATTAATGGCAATTTCGGTATTGTCTTTTGTTGCAAGGACGTAGAAAAAATCTTGGTTTATAGAACCTGTAAATGTTAAGTCGCCACGAATAATGATGAATTCATTGCCAATTTTGTCTTCGGGCAAAATTTGATCGCCTACCAAATCTCTATTTTCGGGTTTAATAGGACCAATAGAGTCGTCGTAAATCGTTATACAAATAGGTTTATCGGCACTGACGCTGCTGCCACCAATATGTTGCGCTCCCAAAAAGCCTAAGGCATTTACCGCAAAAGATTGCCCTTTGTTCAGTACAATGGTAAAGGGTTCCTTAGAAGCATGACCAACTCCTTCTTGCGAAAGATTGATTTGGATAGTGGTATTGTCTTCTGTGGCCACAATTACAAAGCCGTTTTTAGGTTGAGGGGTATAATTCCCAACATTAGGCTTGTCTTTTTCCGCGTTGTTAAAGCGGGTTTGCCCGGGAATTAAAAATTTAAGCCCCTTACAAATTTTACCTTTTAGTACAAAAATTTCCGGATTGACTGTTTTGCCATTAATTGCCCCCCCCGCTCTGCCTTCTACCTCGTAATAAACCGATATAGGCGCATCGGAGGTGATGTGGATGCCTTTGTTTAAAACAGCATCGGGCGGTAGGTTTTCAATAGCATCAATTTGTGAAGTTACATTAACAGATGTGGCACTATAGGCATTCAGTGCTACTGTATAGGGCTGAAAAGTTGGGTTAGCGGGCTGACTAATTACAACTGTTGCTTTTCTGTCGTAAGAGGCAATTCTAAAAACAATTGGTTTATTGGCGTGACCTACACAAACGCTTGGTGCTGCAAACCAAAATTCGGTATCTATTTGGGCTTGTGCAAAACAAAAACAAATGACAAGCTGTACACAAAGAAATATTTTTTTTAACACCATGCGGTTATTGGCTATTGCTGAATAAATATGGTACAAGGTATAAAATTGCATCGACATGGTACGCAGAATTTATACCGTCGGCTTTTGTAATCTTCCCTGAATTTTGAAAATGAAATAGCCCCGAAAGTTGTATAATGATTGTAAAAAACATTGTTACTACTTGCGGGGCTAGGTAAGTAAATGCCAAAGTAAGAACTATTGGTATTTATTGAGGGTGCGTTTGATTTCTTTTTGGGTATCTCTTTCCTTCAAAGTTTCACGTTTATCATAAAGCTTTTTACCCTTACCAAGTCCTATTTCTACTTTTACCAAGTTTTTTTCATTGAAAAATACTTTCAGGGGCACAATAGTGTAGCCCTTTTCTTTCATTTTATTGGCTAGTTTTTTTAATTCTCGCTTGGTAAGTAAAAGTTTGCGATCATGTACTGCCAAGTGGTTATTGGTAGTGCCCAATTTATACTCAGCTATGTACAAACCTCTAACCCAAAGTTCTTGCTGTTCAAAAAGGCAAAAAGCATCATTGAAACTTACTTTGCCTTCTCTAATGCTTTTTACTTCGGTGCCTAATAATGCTACTCCTGCTGTGTATTTGTCTTCTATAGCATAATTAAAATAAGCCTGTCTGTTGTTCATTTCCTTGGCCATAGTAAGCAATAATGCATTTGAAAGTGAAATAGTGCTTTTAGCCTCTAAATAATATGGTCATCAAACTCAATTTGTCTTTCAACTCTTTTCTATCTACAATAAAGTCTAAAAATCCATGTTCCAACAAAAATTCGCTCCTTTGGAAGCCTTCCGGCAAATCTCTTTTGATGGTTTCTTTAATTACCCTAGGGCCTGCAAAGCCAATTAGTGCGCCAGGTTCGGCAATATTAATATCGCCTAACATACCAAAACTAGCACTAATGCCACCAAAAGTGGGGTCGGTGAGTAGTGAAATGAATGGTAATTTGGCATCACTTAATTGTGATAATTTGCCGCTTGTTTTGGCTAATTGCATTAAGCTAAAGGCACTTTCCATCATTCGGGCACCACCGCTTTTACTGATGACCAAAAATGGTAATTTATGCTCGATGCAATAGTCAACTGCACGACTAAATTTTTCGCCCATGACACTTCCGAGAGAACCACCAATAAATTCAAAGTCCATGCAGGCAATCAACATTGCTTCGCCATTGATTTTGCCTACAGCAACATTCATACTGTCCTTTAAATCGGTTTTAGAATGAATGTCGTCTAGCCTTTTTTGGTAGCTTTTTAAGTCGGTAAATTGGAGTACATCTATGCTTTTGATGTTGGTAAACAGCTCATCGTATTCATTGTTGTCAAACAAAAATTCGTAATATTCTTCGCTGCCAATTCGGTGGTGGTAATTACATTGGCTACATACGTACAAATTTTCCTTTAAATCGCTCGTGGTACTAATGTAATTGCACTCTGGGCATTTATTCCAAAGCCCTTCAGGTGTTTCTTTTTTATCGGCCGTAGAGGTAAGAATGCCTTTTTTGCGTCTTGTAAACCAGCTTCTACGTCCGGTTTCCTCTGCACCATTGTGTGCTCCGCCTAAATTGGTTTCTATATCTTCTATTTGGTCGTTTTTCATCTGTAATAAGTTGTTTTGTTGTGTCAGATGGGTTGTTTATACAATTGTTTGAAAACGGAAATATTGTATAAATATGCGTAAAGGGAATCAGGTAATTAACTTGTTAGGCTTCAAAAAGTTCGCGTAAATATTGTTTTTCTTCTTTGAAAGCTTTTCGTGGTGTAAGTCCCAATAATTGAAACATGGCATTGTCGTCGTCAAAGCTTGGGTTGGGAGTAGTTAATAGCTTGTCGCCTGCAAAAATAGAGTTGGCACCGGCCATAAAGCACAAGGCTTGTTCTGAAAGACTCATGTCGGTTCGGCCTGCACTTAATCGCACCATTGTTTTGGGCATCAAAATTCGGGCAGTAGCAATCATGCGTACCATATCCCAAATATCTACTTTTGGGTTATTGGCCAAAGGTGTACCCTTTACGGGTACCAATGCATTAATAGGTACACTGTCGGGATGTGCTGGCATATTAACTAGTGTATGCAACATTTTAATTCGGTCGGTATGTGTTTCGCCCAAGCCAATAATACCGCCACAGCAAACGGTTACACCGGCTTTGCGTACATTATCCAAAGTTTGCAAACGGTCGTCGTAGGTGCGGGTACTAATAATAGACTCGTAATGTTCGGAACTAGTATCCAAATTGTGGTTGTAGGAATATAAACCGGCATCGGCAAGTTTTTGGGCTTGTTCTTCGGTAAGCATACCCAATGTACAGCAAACTTCCATACCTATTTCATTAACGCCTTTTACCATTTCTAGTACTCGGTCAAAATCTCGGTTGTTGCGCACTTCGCGCCAAGCGGCACCCATGCAAAAGCGGGTACTTCCTGCTTCTTTCGCCTTTTGGGCATATTCGAGAACCGCTTCTTTTTTCATTAGGGGTTGTACCTCTACATCGGTATTGTAGCGGGCTGCTTGCGGGCAATAGGCACAATCTTCGGTACATCCGCCGGTTTTAATACTGAGCAATGTACACACCTGTACTTCGCCAGTATCGTTGTATTTGCGGTGCAATGTTGCCGCTTTAAAAACAAGTTCTAATAAGGGAGTGTTATAAATATTTTGTATTTCTTCAAAGGTGTAATCGTTCCTAATTTCTTTCTGCATGATGTACGTTTAAAAAACAAAGATAAGGGGCTGCAACCGAACGATAAACCTAGGGTGAATAATTCATGTGCAACAGAAACAATAAAATAAGGGTTAACCAACTGAATATAAGCTGTTTTGGCGTTTTTTGTTGTGCGTAAATGCCTTTAAAAATGCTCAAAAGTGGCTTGTCCATCTTATGCTATATTAGATAGCATGGTTTTTACTTTGTACATAATTACTCCATTTGTCAATCGCTTTTTGCATATCGGCGGGTATATCGGCTGTAAAATGCATATCCTCGCCCGTTGTGGGGTGTACAAAACCGAGTGTTTGTGCATGTAGGGCACATCGTGGGCACGCTTCAAAGCAGTTTTCTACAAATTGTTTGTATTTGGTGTAGATGGTACCTTTTAAAATGCGTTCGCCACCGTATTCCCAATCGTTAAATAACGTATGTCCTATGTGTTTCATGTGTACCCTTATTTGATGGGTACGGCCGGTTTCCAAAATACATTCTACAAGGGTTACGTAATTCATTCTTTGCAAAACCCGATAGTGGGTTACCGCATGTTTGCCAACATCGCCTTCGGGAAATACGGTAAACATTTTCCTGAATTGTGGATGCCGAGCAATATTGCCGGTAATGGTACCCGTTTCGTCTTCCACATTGCCCCACACTAGGGCCATGTATTTGCGTTTTACGGTATGGTTGAAAAACTGTTTGGCCAAATGTGCTGATGCTTCGGGGGTTTTGGCTACTACCAACAAACCGGTTGTATTTTTATCTATCCTATGTACCAGACCATATCTCGGTAATTCTTCTTCAGATATGTTTGGATTTTGTTGTAACAGATGGTAGGCTACGCCGTTGAGCAAGGTGCCGCTAAAATTGCCTACTCCGGGATGCACTACCATATTGGCTGGTTTGTTGAGTACCAATACCGCATCGTCCTCGTACACAATGTTCAATGGAATGTTTTCAATTTTTAGCTGTGTATATTCCGGATTGGTGAAGGAAAGTACCACCAATTGGTCGCCGGGCTTTACCCGGTAATTGTTTTTAACAGGGTTGCCATTTACTGTTACCAAACCGGTAGCTATACTAATTTGTATTTTATTGCGGGTGCTACCTTCCACACGGCCATGTATCCATTTGTCAATGCGCATGGGTTCTTGTCCCTTTTCAATTTGGAAAACGCGCTTCTCAAATAGGTCTTCCTGTTGTTCTTCCTGCAAGAGGTCGTCTGCTGCTGTCATAGTGCAAATATACTATGGTTGCCGTTTGTGGATAAGTTTGCTTTTCTAAACAGCACATTTCCTATGGCTAATAATAAATTTGCAAAAGGGTATAGCTGCTTAAGTGAAAGAATGGTGGCGTTGAACTTCCTGGTTTATCAGAAGTCATTTAAATAACAGCGGTCCGGAATTAGTACGGTTGCCCACCCATTTTTAATCAAGTGATAGTGGTATGCAAGTACTACTACTTTTATATAAATAGCAACAGATGAAACAAGAGGTTTTTTTTAAAGACTTAGGATTAAGAACGTACAAAGAAGTATGGGATTTGCAGGAAGTGCTGTTAAAACAAAATGTAGAAAAAAAAGCTGCTTTGTACAACCATCCAATAGCCCTTGCCGGTAAACAAGCAAGTACCCTACATCATTTATTGTTTGTGGAACATTATCCCGTGTATACCTTGGGCAAAAGCGGTAAAGAAGCCAATGTATTGATTAACGAAGAACAACTCAAACAAAAAAACATAGAATTTTTCCGAATCAATAGGGGAGGCGATATAACGTTTCATGGGCCACAGCAAATTGTTGGATATCCCATTTTGGATTTGGATAAGTTTAAAACAGATTTGGGTTGGTACTTGCGTAGCCTTGAAGAAGTCATTATTCTTACCCTAGCCGAATACGGCGTAGTAGGCGAGCTAATCCCCGGCGAAACGGGCGTTTGGATAGAACCCGGAGTAAAAGGACGCGAACGCAAAATTTGTGCTATGGGGATTAAATGTAGTAGGTGGGTTACCATGCACGGCTTTGCCTTTAATGTAAATACAGATTTAACTTATTTCGACTATATAGTTCCCTGCGGTATTGAAGGCAAAATGGTTACAAGTTTGGAAGAAGAATTAGGTGCCGAAGTGCCAATGGCCGATGTAAAAGAACGCTTAAAGCGCAATTTTGAAAAGGTTTTCGATGCAATTTTGGTATAATCGATTATTTTTCTCTGTTTGTCAATAACAATTTTGGGCTACACGGTAGCCCTTTTTTATTGATGAGCCAGAGGCCGGTACTACTATCAAGCGGCATAGGCGTTGGCACCATTCGTCAGGTATCAGTCTATTGGGCTATTGAAACCTTGGTTTCATTTTGGACAATATGTTTCTTTAAACAAGCCCGCTTCCACAGCCCCATAGATGCCATGCAGCCGAACCTCTAGCCCCGATTGACGTGGTTACCCCGGTGAGGCCTTGTGTCAGGCTTTTGTGCCGGAGTAAAAACAAAAAGCGGGACCATCGTTTCATTTACTTGCTGACGGTGAGCTCCTAGTTGTTTTGATCTGTATTTTCTGCATTTTTTATAGCAAAAGACACATCGTTTGGCAAGGGAACTTGTTCATAGCTGTCTAATTGATCGAGCAGCAAAACCGTTCCCGTATTTTGGTTGTTGGGATGATACATGGGTGAAAATTTGGCACCATACACCCACTCGCTGTACAAATAAGATGTTCGCGAAATAACCGTGCTGGAAAAGCTTTCGTCGAAACCTTGCACAAAAACCAACACTTCGGTGTTGGCATCTATAATATCTTGTTGTGATAGGCCAAACAGTGGACTTTTTTCGTTGATTACATGAACTAAGGTCCAATTGAGAATGAGCGAGGCTGCTTTATTGATTTCCAAATCGAGTGTAAAAAACTTGTTTTTTAAAACATTGTTTTCCATAATGCGCATGGCCACCGTAAGTTGAACCTCCACATTTACTAGGTAATTTTTGGTAAAAGGCACCATCCGAAACATCAAGGCTACACCCTCTTTGTAGGGAACAAGCAATATGTTTTGGCTGTATTTTATGTATGCTTTTGGTTTGGCAAAGCGACCATAGAGTAGGCCGGTTACCAAGGCGAAAGCCATTAAGCCCACCATTGCCTCAACTGCTGCTGTAAAACTAGCAGCAAAGCCAATAGGATTGATGCGGCCATAACCCACTGTAGTAAAGGTTTGGGCGCTGAAAAAAAAAGCTTCGCCAAATTTTTTTTTTTTCTTTTCCGCCACCATGCCACTTAAATGCTCAATGCCAATGAACAGGTACACGGAGGCAAACAGCAAATTAATACCAATGAAGAAAAACAAAATGATGCACAAAAATTTCCAAGTGGGTAGCGACAGTAGGGTATGATAAATGTTGAAACGAGCAAAAATAGGCATGCCCTTAGCTTCAATATTGGGCATACCTCCCTTGTTGTAAAACCTGCCGCCACTGAAGTTTGAGTTGGCACTAAGTCCGGTTTCGGCAGCGGATGCCGCATTTCGATTGAAGTGTTTTAAAAATGCCATGATGCAAGGTGAAGTTTTTTCAAAAATACAGTAAATAGATTGGCTTACTTTAGCACTTTGCAAACAGTAGTAAAATAGCCCATGCAATTGGATAAATTAATACAGCAGAGCCTGCTTTGGCGTGGTTTTTATTTTGTGGGCATCTTATTGTTAAATGTGGTGTTGAGCCGGTTTTTACAGGCCGAAGCTAGTGGACAGGTGTATTTTTTAGCCAATTTGTTCTCGTTTATATTGCTTCCGGCAGGCTACAATTTAGAATCGGGGTTTACTTATTTTGCTTCGTCCAAAAGTATTGCTGCTATCGCATTGGCATTTATGGGTTGCTGTTGGGCGTTATTGGCAGCTGCTTTTTTGTATCCGCTTTTACAGGGGTATTTTCACTTTTTCCCTGTGGCAACACAAGTGTCGGTAAATACCTTGTGTATATGGGGTATTTGCTACATTGTTGGTTTAATGTTGAGTAATTATGCTTCGGTGCTGTATTATGCACAAGGCAATTATTTTACACCTAATTGGCTTCTTGCTTTAGGGAACTTTCTTTTGGTAATGCTATTGTGGGTGCTACAAAATTATTTGCCAAGCAAAGAGTTGGCTATGTGGGGCTTTTTTGTTTTGTTTTTGGTACAAGGTGTTTCTTTATACGTGGCATTTATATGGCACAATGGTGGTTTAGGCGCATTTCAACTACCTGCCTTTACTAATATGTGGCGCATTATTAAATATTGTAGCATTACCTTGTTGGCCAACATGATGTTTTTTCTGGTTTATAAAATAGATTATTGGTTTGTACGACAGTATTGTAGCAAGGCCGATTTGGGAAATTATATTCAGGCTGCTAAACTTGGTCAAATGTTACTCATTGTGCCGCAGATATTGGCAAGTACGGTATTTCCACAAACGGCTAGTCAACAAATGGCCAATCAAATTGGCGACACGATTGTGCGGTTGTTTCGGCTGATGGTACAAATTTTTGCGTTATTAATTCTTTTGGTAGCAGTGGTGGGTAAGTGGTTGTTTCCTTTTGTTTTTGGCAGCACGTTTAGTACCATGTATCTGCCTATGTTGGTATTGCTTCCGGGTATTGCAGCGTTGGCCATGTTGAGTTTAATGAGTGCATTTTTGTTGGGTAACGGTAAAATAGTACAGGAGTTAATTGGGGCAGCTATCGGTTTGGTGGTGGTGGTGGTGGGCGATGTGTGGTTAATACCCACTTTGGGCATTGTAGGGGCGGCTTGGGTTAGTGTAGCGGGCTACACAGTCAACTGTATTTATATATTGTATTGTTTTAGGCGGTTACATTTTTTTCCTTATCGAGCACTATGGGCTTTTCAACGAGCTGATTGGTATTGGGTTTATGGATTACTTAGCAAAAAACAGTAAAGTTTGCTGTTTCATTACGCACTGCTAGCGCAATTTTAGCACATTTTTTGTGCAGTCTACTTGTATCTTTACGCACTACAATTAAAGTTTTTATTTGAAGCCACCACCCAAAATATCAAATCGTAACGGAGTCATTGTAATGGTGGCTGCTATTTTTTTGTTGATGGGCTTGCCGGTGGTTACTTCTACAAGGGTTTATTTGCTTATTTACCTTCCAACGGTGTTATTGATTGCGTTACTATCGGTTTTTATTCACAATTGGCAAAGGGCACGACGGGTAGTACTGAGTTTTTTGGGTTTTTTGTTGCTGATATGGATTGGCATTCAAACCGAATGGGTACAAAATAAATTGGTTTCCAACGCCACAACTTGGTTGTCGCGCCAATTGGGCACACCCGTACGCATACAGCACGTAAGTCTCTCGCTGTTCAATAAATTAAATTTGAATGGTGTATTGGTAAAAGATCAGCAGAAAGATACTTTGCTTTATGCAGGAGAGTTGCGCTTACGCATTACGGATTGGTTTTTTTTAAAAGACAAAGCCGATGTTACCTATGTGGGGCTAGAAGATGCGGTGGTAAAGTTGTATCGGCACGATAGCACTTGGAATTATCAATACATGGTTGATTTTTTTTCCGGCCCGTCTAAAAAATCTCCCAAAAAACAGCAAAATTTTGCTCTTGATTTAAAAAAAGTTGATTTAAAAAATGTGTCGTTTTTGCAAAACGACGAATGGATAGGCGAAACAATTACGGCCAAAGTAAATGGATTGGTACTCAATGCCAACAAATGCAATTTTACAACTAGTAGTTTTGATATAGCCAATATAACACTTACCGATCCCTTTTTTGAACTAAAAGATTTTGACGGTAGAAGGCCGGCAGCAATTGCCCTGCGTAACAAAAAGGAAATGGCCGCACGTGACACGGGCTTGCGCTTTAATCCCGGTATTTGGTTAAAAGTAGCAAAACTACAGTTGCACAATGGCACTTTTGCCACTTGTTCTGATAACGATGCGCCTGTTGCACATTTTGACGGGGCACATATTTTGTTCAAACAAATTAACGGTACTTTCCAAGATGTTCGGTTTGTTAAAGACACCCTTACTGCTTCTGTGCAATTAAAAACTAGGGAACGAAGTGGATTTGAAGTAAAGAAGCTACAAGCCAAATTAAAGATTACGCCTGAAATTATGGAGTTTGCACAGTTGGATTTACATACCAATAAAAGCAAATTGGGCGATTATTACGCCATGCGTTACCGACATTTCAACTACGATTTTGCGCATTACATTACCCAAGTGGCCATGACAGGCAGGTTTAAAAATACCTTGATTGCTAGCGATGATATTGCATTTTTTGCACCGCAGCTACGTTCATGGAAAAAACAAGCCGTATTGAGTGGCATTGCTAAGGGAACCGTTACCGATTTTGCCATCAATAATTTAATGTTGCGTAGTGGAACTAGTACGGCAATCAATGGTAATTTGGCCATGAAAGGGTTACCGGATATTGACAATACCATTATTCGATTTAATAAGGGCACTATTTATACCAACGCCACCGATGTGGCAGTAATTATTCCCGAATTGCGAACCATACAAACCCCCAATATTACTGCTTTGGGGAATGTACTTTTTAGGGGCGATTTTAATGGTACTATCCACAATTTTACCACCAATAGTGTATTGAGTACAGCCCTCGGTAGCATTACCAACAACATAGCTATGCAATTGCCCCAAAAGGGCGATCATACCTACAAAGGAAAAATTATCGCCAATCGATTTCACCTTGGTAAGTTTTTAAATACCTCTACACTTGGTTTAATTGATTTTAATGGGAATATAGAGGGAAGCAGCTTTACCATCGACCGGTTACGCAGTACGCTCGACGGCACTTTTTCGCGATTTGATTTCAATGGATATGCTTACACCAACATTGTAACAAAAGGAACGTTTCAAAAAAAATACTTTATAGGTGAGGTAAAGATTTCTGACCCTAATATCGATTTTACTTCCAATATTGAGGTGGATTTAACCAAAAAATTACCCCGTTTCAACGTATTGGGCGATTTGGTAAAGTCAGATTTTAACAAACTTAATTTTACGCCGAAGGAAAACTACCGACTTACCGGGTTATTCGATTTAAACTTCTCAGGTTCCAATATTGACGAGTTTTTAGGAACCGCCAAATTGCTTAATGCCAACCTAACGTATAATGGCAACAGAATTGCGTTCGATTCACTGATTGTACAAGCCGATGTAACAGAAGGCAATAAAACACTTTCTGCCACAAGTAACGAGTTTAGCTTTGGCGTAAGTGGTAAAAGTTATAAGTTGCTCGATTTGCCTGTTTATTTTCAATCCTATTTGCACAAATATTATCCTACCTATTTTGCAGCACCGGTAACCGTACCGCAAAGCCAAGAGTTCAGTGTGTATTTATATACGCGCGAGTTTGATAAATATGCAACTCTTTTCGATAAAAAATTATCGGGTTTAGATTATGCAAGCGTTTATGGTACCGTTAACCAATCGAAAAATGTGTTTTCTTTTGCCGCATCAATACCCAATATTCGATACGATAAGTATTTGGTTACCGATGCTACTTTTAAAGGCGAAGGCAATGCAGATACCCTGAACATGCTTGGCGATGTAGGAAATGTATTGGTTGGCGATAGTATTAACTTTCCTAATACCAAACTGTCTGTAATATCTTCTAACGATCATTCTAAGGTGCAATTGCAAATGAAGGCCGATAATACGCTCAACGAAGCGCTGATTAATGCCGATGTGTATACTTTGGAAGATGGTGTACGCTTGCATTTTAACCCATCCTCTTTTGTTATCAATGAAAAAAAATGGCAATTGGAGCGGCAAGGCGAAATTGTGGTGCGTAAAAACTTTATCACTACCGAAAATGTAAAATTTACCCAAGGTTTTCAAGAAATTAAAATAGAAAGCGAATTAGAAAACGATGGAGGCAACGCCAATAACTTGATTTTGAAAGTGAAAAATGTATTTTTGGGCGATATAACTTCCCTATTTACTTCAGATAATAAGCTAGAGGGTTTGCTAAATGGCGACGTTAGGCTGAATGACTTTTTTGGCGATTTTTCGGTTGATGCCAATTTAAAAGCTGAACAGTTTACCATGAATGCCGATAGTATAGGACTGTTAACGCTAAAAGGTGGTTTTGATAAAAAAAATGGAGTTATTAATTACGATGTATCTTCTAACAACGACAATTATCGACTGCATGCCAATGGTTATTATAGCACAAAAGATTCTACAGGCCGTCCTTTGGCTGTAAATATTCGGTTAGATAGTAGTAAGATTAATTTAATTCAACAGTTTTTGGGCGATATTTTTACCAATATAGGCGGTGTGGCTACCGGCAATTTACTCATTAGCGGCAATCCGGAACAGCCCGATTTAAATGGCAATATTACCCTCAAAAAAGCCGGATTAAAAGTTAACTATACACAGGTTTACTACACAATAGACAGTGCATTGTTGCAATTTACCAACGAAGGAATCAATTTTAATACGGTTGTTATTAAAGATAAGTTTAACAATGTAGGGGTTGTAAAGGGGAAATTATTGGAGCGCGGATTTAAAAATATGGTTTTCGATTTTACGATTGCTACCAATAAATTGCTTTTGTTGGATACCAAGTTGAAGGACAATAACCGCTTTTATGGAAAGGCGGTTGGTAAAGCCAATATCAGTTTTAGCGGCCCTGAATCTGCTGCTAAGCTCAAGATTGTGGCCGATGCCAACGATAGTTCGCACATATTCATTCCCAATAGTGTAAGCCGCGAAAGTGGAGAAGCCGATTTTATTGTTTTTAAGCAGCATGGCGATGAAATGCAAGTAACCAAACCCAAAAGTAATTTTGATTTATTGGTGGATTTAGATGTAACGGCCAATAGCAAAGTAGCCATAGATGTTATTTTAGACGATTTAACCGGCGATGTAATCAAAGCAAATGGCAATGGCCGATTACGCATCACCGGCGGAACCTCTGCCGATGTAAATATGAAAGGCCGTTACAACATCAATAAGGGAAGTTACAATTTCAATTTTCAATCGTTTATCAAAAAACCATTTGATTTATTACCAGAGGCCGGAAATTATATTGAATGGAATGGCGATCCGTTCAAGGCCGATATTCATATAGATGCCAGTTATACTGCCGATAATGTGGGAGTTGGCGAACTCATTAGCGGCCAACAAGCAGGTGTAAACACCGCTACCAAAAGTTACAGAGGCCCTGTGTATGTTATTGCAGAACTTCGCGATAAATTGACCAAGCCAACTATTTCTTTCAAGCTCGATTTTCCACAAAACAGCCCCATTAAAACAGATGCTGTTTTTGCACAGTTTTTAACAAGTATACAAAGTAATCAAAACGAGATGTTGTCGCAGGCGTCGTCGCTGATTGTATTTGGTACGTTTGCACCTTACGGGCAAGGCTTTTTAGGGGGTAATAGTACTGCGAGTTCATTCACCAATTATGGAGTAACTACCATTACACAAATTTTGACCAAGGAAGTAAATAAAGCCGTTTCCAACTTACTTTTTAAGCTAACTAAGGATAAAAGTTTGAAATTTGACATTGGAGCCA
>JAIXOS010000227.1 GCA_027486695.1 Chitinophagaceae bacterium
GTTCATAGGCCCCCGTACTCAGCCCAAAAGTAGGGTCAATTACCAGCACTTCGGCGTGTGTAAGCTCATAGAGTTTATATACCCGTAGGTCAATTTCATCCTCCAAAGCTTGCGTGTCTTCGCCTGCCTTTTTACCCTCCAATATTTTATCTATTAAATCAATAAAGGGTATTTCATTTTGTTCTGTTGGATAATATGTTAATAAGGGTTCGAGTGCTTGAACACTTATTATTAAATCGCCCATACCAGTTTTAGGAGCATTTTCAAAAAGTTGATAATGACAAAGTTTTGAATTTAAAAAAGCCGTTAAATATTTCATTTTCTCACCAGTGGCAATGCAAGTGCTATCTAAACAGAATATTTCTTCATCAGAATATGAAAAACGTAGCTGAGAACCTATTCGCTTCCAAATAATTTTCTCTTTTGTGAATTCTTCTATGTATGCACAATTTCTAAGATTAAAAGGGGTGTTACCTTGGTCATATCTTTCTAAAACAGCTTTACCATGACTTTCTAAATGTGTTTTTATAGCGGAATAGTTATTTACATTTACTGCGTTTATCTTTTGACTTTTAACACCATTATGACTATTTATTATAAATCCTCCATCCCATCGAGTTATGTACTTTTCAACTTCACGCCCTTTCAATACTGGCTTTATGATTTCGGCACTCTTACTATCTTTCGCAACCAATTCATCTCTTTTGACTTTATCAATGATAAATGCTTCATTGTAACCTGTCAAAACTCCTCTGTAAATATTTACTTTCCATTCTTTCAAGGGTTTACTTTTCTTAATAATTTTTTGATTTAGTTGTTGTTGTAAAGGAGCGATAATTGCCCATGAATCCTCATTAATATTAGGCAAAAAAGCTGTTTTATTAGTAAAGATATTTTTTTTATTTTCTATTATAGCTCCTTGTAAAGAGTTATTAAACTTGCTTTTTTGAACAATCAAAATATTACTATCAACTGTTGCACTCTCGAAAATACCAGGTCCAAGTTCTAATAAAAGTAATGGGTTGTGTTTCAAAAAGTATTTTCTAAGCGATTTTCCATAATTTGCTTTTAGCCACTGGCTTGATGTAATATAGGTTTCTACACCGCCTTGTTTCAATAGTTGAAGACCTTTTTCGTAGAATAAACAATATAAATCACCTGTACTTTCAAATGTTTCAAATCCTAACTGTTTGAAAATTTTAGCTTCATCTTTCATTTTCTGCAATTGTACATACGGCGGATTACCAATCACAATATCAAAACCCTCCCTGATATCAAACATCCATTCTTTATCAAAAAATGGGCTGGTGGTGTTTTGGTCGTAGGGGTCCCAGTTGGCAAGCTGTCGGGCGGTGGCATTGCCGTATTCTTCTACGAGCAAATCGCCCATTTGTTCACGCAAGGCTTTGTCTTGCTCACGCAATGAGCGTTTGGTGCTAGGGGTTTTGGCAGAAAACAGGCGTTGGCGTACTTTCTTGAGGTCTTTTTCGAGTTTTTGTACTTCGGTTCGGTCAAAAAGGTAGGTTTGGGCATTTTTGGGTTTGTCAATGCCAATGAGCGTATTGGCCGCCACAAACTTGGTTTCGAGGTTGGGCAGTGGCCGCACACCAAAGTTATCTTTGGCAGCATCTACTTTTTGTTCAACCACCAAGCTAATAAAAAAACGTAGCTTTGAAATTTGAGTAGCAATGGGCTGTATATCCACGCCAAAAATACAGTTTTCTATAAGATAGAGTTTTCGTCCGTAGTCGAGTTCATTACTGGCAAACGATTCCTCAATGTCATTTTTTTGTAATTCGAGTTCTCGTATGGTGCTTTCTCTGAGAGTGTTATCATCAAGTTGTTCAAGTTCGGCAATGGCATTATCAACTCGGCGTAGTTGTCGGTTTTTCCATTCGGTATTATTGGGGTCTATTTTATGCAGAATATGCACCATTTTCTGCAAAATCCCCATCGGGTATGCCCCAGAGCCACAGGCAGGGTCAAGAATCGTACACTTATCAAGGCTTTTGATGATAGCCTTTTGAGTAGCTTCATCTTCGGCAAACGGATTGATGCTGCTATATGAAACAAGTTGATGGAGTTGTTCATCAAGTACTTTATCAAGTCCCTCTCCAGTAGGAGAGGGATTTAGGGTGAGGTGGTTTTTCAGATAAGCAATTAGGCTTTCATCTACCATATAATCTACAATTTCACGAGGTGTATAAAACGAGCCAGTTTGCTTACGGGCGGTCGTTTTGGTTTCGGGGTTGTAGCTTGCCAGTAAGTTTTCAAATACTTTTCCGAGTAGTTCGGGGTCAAGTGCTACGTCTTCATCAATCGGCGTGTTTTCGGTAATCGTAAACTTATACGATTTTAAGATGGCAATTAGTCCACGAGTTTTTGAATTTTTAGCTTTATTGTTACCCAATTCATTGCTCAAGTCAACTTCTTCGTCGGCATCAAAAAACAAATAGTCAGGCACGAGTAAGTCGTTTTCAGCTCTATCCGAGAACCCATCAACATATATTATTCTATCGCCACCTTGTTTTCCTTTGGCAGTTGCATGGGGTTTATCGAGGCATTCAAAAAGGCCGCCATTCATAAACGGCACTTTTGCTTCCATCAAACCTACGAAGTAATCGGCATCTTTGAAATAACTTTTATAACGCATCAATTGCGTAACGTTCTGGTGCTTGCCTTCGGCTCTGAACTCTCGTTTTTTGCATGGCTGATTGAGGGTAGCAAAAAATAAATTTTGCAGAATAGCCCTGTAATATTTGCTATTTTGCTTGCCTGTGGCAAATAATCCTTGTGGTTTTTGTGGCACAAACTCATTAAGAATTTGGTTGGCTATTGTTTTCTCATCAAAGATTTCTTCGGGAATCAGCCCTTTTTCTTTAATAAACCAAATAAACAGAATTCGGGTAAGCAAACGGATTACGTTTTTACCTTTGTGTTCTTTAAGGGCTTCATCAAAATCATTATCCGAGCTAAAATCAATTCTTAGCGGTGGATTAGGGAAATGTACTTCCTGTATTGCCCAGAAATACCAGTTTTGCAATTCGCCATAAAAAGCTTTGTTCAGAATCGAAACACTGAGGGTGTTTTGCCAATATTTATAGAGTTCTGAAAAAGAATTGATGGCATTTTTGCCAGTTCGGGCAATAGCCAAATCATTCAAGATTCTATAATGCCCTGCATGAACACGAGTAAAATTAATATCACGTAGCAAAGAAACTTTGCCGATTTTCTCGCCTTCACGCCATTCTTGCAAGTATTTTACGCGCTCAGAGTTAGCAAACGAAATATAGGTATCGTATTTGAAAACAATCGTAACGGGCGTATAAGGAAAAACCCGATTGAAAATACGAGTTATTTCGGCCAATTGGCTACGTGTAGGCAGCGGAGTGCCGCCCAGCAAGCCGTCGGGGCGGCTGTTGAGCGTAATACCAAAGATGAGTAAGCCTTCGTAGTCGGCTGAAATTTCTTTTACGGCCTCTAAATTGTCAAAAGTAGTATTGCCTTCAAATATGGCATTATTAACCATACCGAGTGCATAAACCTCGTTGATGAGTTGGTGGGCTTCGTTGTTGGGGTTGAATTTGTCATAGAGAATATCTTCGGCAGTGGTTGGTGCATCGGCAATGTAATCTACTGGTACATTGAGTGTCTTAAAAAATGTTTTGAGAGCATCAAGAAAAGGTAGGGTGGCAAAATTTTGGATGGTGGTCATTTTATAATGGTTTATAATCTTATAATCAGTGATTGACGATTGGTATTTTGTATTGGAATTCTTCCTTAATTATTCACCACAAACCACGCAATCAAGTCGAAGTTTTCTTTGGTAAATTTTGCACTGAGGTTTCCTTCGGTTTTTA
>JAIXOS010000186.1 GCA_027486695.1 Chitinophagaceae bacterium
AAGCGATGAAGAAAGTAATAATATACGGCAGTGTGTTAATGTTATCAGGAATGTTTCTGCTGCTAATGCCACAGCAAGCGTCAGCCCAAACACCTGCAGTATTGGATGGTACGCCCGGTGGCGAAACCGGCGGTGATGGGAATGGCAGTTTTGGCGATGGTCCTGTTGTACCTTTAGATGGTGGACTTAGTTTGATGTTAGCAGCAGCAGGAGTTGGCTATGCATCAAATAAGCTTATAGAAAAAAAGCAATTATTAAACAAAGTATAAATACAATTTTATGAAAAAAACATTTCTCTTATTATCTCTAGCCTTCATGCTAAAAAGCAATGCACAATACACACCAGGCAATTTGATTGTATTAAAAACAGGGGATGGCACAACAACTTTGGGTGCTACTGCTACAAATGTTACATTAGTGCAATTAAAAACTGATGGGACACGTGTAGATTCTATAGCGGTTCCTTCAACTGGGAATAACAAATTAGTGCTTTTAGGCAATAGCTATTTAGATGGAGCATTACGATTATCTCAAAATGGACAATACGTTACATTTGCTGGGTACGATGCTAATGCAGGTGCAACATCAGGGCTTACATTAAGCAATACCAATAAAGTTATTGCTAGGGTAGGTGTTGATGGCGTTGTTGATTTATCTACTAAAATTGTTCAACCAGGCGATAGTGTAAGAATTGGTTCTGTTATAACAGATAATGGAACCAATTTTTGGTTCAATTTGGCAAGTACCAAAATCCCCGCCATACCGTTTCCTATTTGCTACGCACCTTACGGTACAGTAAGTTTACCTACGCCGGTAAGCGACAGTAGAACCAATTGGCGCTCTGTAAAAATTATTGGTGGAAAGTTATATTCCAATGTGAGTAATCAATTATTATCATTAGGTACCAATTTGGCAGAGGTTACCAATCCGGCCGCTCCGCTCACGTCTGTTGCTTTGTTCAGTCACAATTCTACGCCAAGCCCAACATTTAATGGGTACGGTTATGTTATGTTTGATATGGATGCTGCTGAGCCTGGTTTTGATGTGGCTTATGTATTGTCTCAAGGCAGTAATACTACGCGAGGGTTAGTAAAAAGTATTAAGGTAAATGGTGTTTGGAATACTGGTGCAGCACTTACCAATTTAGATGTGAGATCGCCTTTGCCTACCAACTTTACCAATCCGGGTGGCTTAATTGATATCGCGGGCACCATTGTAGCTGGTAATCCCACTTTGTATGTAACTCGTGGCACGGGAGCAAATAATTCAATAGTATCAATTACAGATTCAAGTGGTTACGCTGCAGCTATCAAGCCTGCCTATACTACTATTGCTAGAGCAGGAGATAAGTATGCTTTTATTGGCATCTCTTTTACACCAGGTACAACCCCTTATTTAATATTGCCATTAAGTTTATTGTCATTTAATGCATTATTAAAAAGCGAAAGCGTGTTGCTTAAGTGGTCAACGGCAAATGAAGTAAACGTTAGAAATTTTGAAATAGAAAAAAGCATCAATGGAAAAGATTTTATAAAAATTGGTACCGTACAGGCGCGCAATTTGGCCAATACTAACTTTTACGATTATAGTGATGTGTCAAATAAAAGCGAGTTAGCTTTTTATCGCTTGAAAATAGTGGATAAAAATGGTGGATTTAGTTATAGTTCTATTCTTAATATTAACAACAAATCTGCTTCTTCCAAACTTTCAGTTTACCCCAATCCGTGTGCCGATAATATTACTATAAGTCACCAAAAATCGGGTAGCAATGATTGTATAAAAATTTTATCAATGGATGGTAAAGTTGTCAATTCATTTAAAGTGGAACCCAACGTACTTCAAACTACCATTAATATTACTAAAATGTCAAAGGCCAATTATTTATTGCAATACAACGATGGCGTTACCAATTCCGCAATTGTGATAAACAAAAAATAATACTTATCCTGTGCTAAAAGTTAAAGATGTACTCAAAGTAGCAAAGTCGCATATGCAAATAGGTATTTGTGGCTTGCTACTTTTTTTGGTTTTTGGTAACGATCTATTCGCTGCCAATTTTGTACACGATACAGCTTTTAAAACAGTAAAACTAACCACCAAGCAAATTATTGCTTTGAGGAAAGAAGTTCAGAAAAAAGAAAGTAGGTACGATAGAAATGCACACATGCTCAGTTCCTCTTTTGGAAGCCCTGGCTATCATACAACATTAAAGGGGGGAGTTGTACATTCAACGTTCTCATCATTAGGATATGCACTAGAGTTGTTCGACACTAATGTAGATTCGCTTGCGTACAGAGCAAGTTTAATTATTGATACAATTGTTGCGTTACAAGATAAAAATATTTATAGCAAGAATTTTGGATTGTGGCCTTGGTTTTTAGAAGAGCCTTTAGAAAAAATGTCACCACCAGATGCTAACTGGGCCGACTTTTGTAGTAAGCGATTATTGGAAATTATAATCAATCACAGAAATAAAATACCAGATATAGTTGCAAGTAAGATAGATTCAGCTATTATTTTTGCCGCTCGAGCAATTCAACAGCGAAATGTAGCACCAAGCTATACAAACATGGCTGTTATGGGAGCCTTCGTTACCATTGTAGCAGGCGATTA
>JAIXOS010000308.1 GCA_027486695.1 Chitinophagaceae bacterium
AAAAAACCAATTCCGGTATCTATATGTGCTTTGCCACTTCCATCTACATTCAGTTCAATGGCTATTTTGGTTTCGTTGGTGTTTCGTTGGTGCTCTACTTGTCGCATTCCAAGTTTTAAAAAACGGTAAACATCGTCCCAATTGTTGGTTTCCAAGGCTATAATGGCATGTAAAGCAACATCGGTAACCGGTTCGGTAAAATTACCTGTACGCATGAGTATGCCTTTGCAACCGAGGTTGGCAGCTAACTGCATATCGGTGAGGCGGTCACCAATAACAAAGGAGTTTGATAAGTCGTACAAGCTACTATCCAAATAAGCGGTTAACATAGCCGTTCCCGGCTTGCGGGTTGGTTGGTTTTCGTGTGCAAAAGTTTTGTCAACATGTATTGCATCAAATACAAAGCCCTCGCCTTCTAAAGTGCGCAACATCAAATTTTGATACGGATAAAATGTAGCTTCGGGATAAGAATCGGTTCCTAAACCATCTTGATTGGTTACCATAATTTTAAGATAGCCCAATTCGGCTGCAATTTTGGATAATGCCGTAATGGCTCCCGGCACAAAGCTTGTTTTATCAATACTGTCAACTTGAAAATCGGTTGGAGGTTCTTGTAATATTACTCCGTCGCGGTCAATGAATAAAATGCGTTGCATAAGCAGGTGTGTGTGTTTGAGTAGGTGCGTGTACGCAATGTAATGGCGGCAATATTACAATAATACAAGCATTCTTACATCGAATAGATTGGCAGTTTCAATACGCCAAAGAGATAGATTAGGTATTCGGATGCGCATATGATAAAAATTTCTTCGTTTTGTGTAGAAAATTCGGCAAAATGCTGTAATATTTGTGAAATAAAAAACGAATTGCCATGTTGTCTTTTTATTCATCAAGTACTCGAATGGTGAATACCCGCAGAGGTATTACCGAATGTATAGAAGCAGCCTTGGGGGAGCAATATGCCGATTGCTCGTTAATGATTGTGCATGCTTCGGTAGGACACAATTTTACAGAGTTGGTAGCACAAGCCAAGGAATTAGCACCACAGGCTACTGTATTGGCCGCTTCTTGTTGCGGGGTTGTGGGTGTGGAAGGGGTTAGCGAATCAATGAAGGATATTGCCTTAATGGCAATAAAAGGGGACGAATTTGCAGTAGCACATACCAATAATTTGTATGGCCACAATGCTTACGAAAAAACCTTAGCAATGGCGCAATCCTTGTACCAAGCCAATCCTCAAGTATCCATTATTTATTTTCTAGCGTCGGGCATTGATATTGCCAACGATTTGTGTATTGCCGCAATTGAAGCCGTATTTGGTGCGCACGTAACCATTTTTGGAGCCACTTCTTCGGACAATATGAAAGGAGTTTTCAGCTATCAAGCAGTAAACGAAGAAGTGATGGAACATGGCGCTTTTATGGTAGGTTTTGCCGATCCTACTTTAGAGGTAGATACACAAGCAACACACGGATTTGTGGCTTTTGGCGAGCCCTTTACAGTTACTAAGGCAAAGGGCAACCAAATTATTGAATTGGATGGTAAACCGGCTTGGCAAACGTTTACTGAGCGCTTAGGATTGCCCGAAACAGCTACTTGTGCCGATACCATACCTATTGGGGCTTTGGCCGAAGCATTGCCTCCCAATTTGGCTAAAGAATATGGCAATGGTCATATTTTGAGAGTAGTTACTAGTAGAGAGGGCAACACCATGCACTATGCTACAAGTATTACCGAAGGCACACAACTATGGCTCACTACCCGCGACGAAGAAAAGATTTTTAGTGAAATGGACAGAATGGTTTTAGACATGCAAGCACGCGCAAATGGCAGAAAACCTGTTGCCGTTTTTCATGCCGATTGTTTGGCTAGAGGACGTTTTTTGTTTAATCGTGTTTTGAAGGAAGAGTTGGTAAGCCGTATGCAAACACCATTTTACAACAACGGCACTTGCCCACCTTGGTTAGGAATGTATGGTTTTGGCGAATTTGCTCGTTTAGGGGGAATAAATACCTACCACAATTATACTACCGCTTTGTATGCACTTTACCGAAAAGGGTAACTCGTTTATTTGGTAACCAATGTATGCTGCTATGGAAAAAGAATCGCACGAAGTGCTGTTGGCACAAATTAAAGATTTGCAAAAAAGAGTAGCCGCTTTTGCGTCGGTAGAACAGCAGCTCATTAATGTTAAGGATAGGCTAGATAGTGAAAATTTATTATACAAACGCATGCATGCCTTCAATGCGCGTGCATTTGAAGAAATGACCGATCAGGCCTTTTTGGACTTAATTGCTGAATCCATTATTGATGTTTTTGAAGTAGAAACCGGCTGCGTATTAATTGGCTATCCTCAACATGCACAACCCCACGCAGTAGCTGTAGAAGGAGGACAAGATAGTGTAACTGATTCAAAAGTGCTTTGGCACAAACTATTTGCCTTTTGCAAAACGGGTTTACCCGGTGCTATTTTGCAGGCTAGCCCGGAACAAGCTGCTAGCTTGCAGCCTGCGGCGGATTTTAGTCAGTTGATGCTTGTGTGGTACAACGATGCTTTTACGGGCATGGTCATTAAATTGTTGGGGGGCGTTTCCAACAAACACAAACTGAACTACAACCCCTTCGACGCACAAAAGCTCAATGCATTTGGTGTGTTTACACAGCACGTATTGGCACATTTTGTCAATCGAAAAAAAACACGCAGCATTTTTTTGGCGCAGCAAAAATTGTCGCACATAGCAGAATCTTTTTTGCAATTTGGCCCCGATCCGCTACAAAACATCCAATATTTGGTAAATGAGTCGTGCAAATTACTAGGAGCAGGTTTTGGCTTTTATCATTCCAATCGTCAGCAAAGTTTTGTAGTAGCAGAAGCTCCGTGCATGCAACCCGAATTGATTTTAGGCTTGGAACAAATGGTTGAAATAACCCGATGCATCAAAGAACAATCTGAAGTGCAAGGTTATTTTACCGGCTCGTTTCAATATCCAATAGGCCATCCAATTGATGCTTTTACTGTATTGGGCCGAAAAGTGCAATTGGGCAATTACACTTTTGGAGAATTTTGTATATGCTTTCCAGGGAAAATTGCACTTACAGAAGAAAATATTCACTTTTTTGGAATTGTAGCAGGTGCTATTGCTGTAGAAAAAAGACGGTTTTTAGCCAACTTGGCACAAATAGAAAGCGAACAGCGCTATCGAGTAATATTTGAGGGCACTCCACATGGCATTATGTTGCTAAATGCACAAACCGGAAATATTGCCTACTTCAATCCTGCTATTAGCAAACTGTTCCAAATTGAAGTTACGCAAGCCAATGCGGTGCACATAGAACAATTGCACGATGCATTTTTAGCCGGCAATATCTTACAACAATTACAGGAACAACAACAAACGGCCTTTGTTATTGGTAAAGAGATTGCTTGTACACGCAAGGATGGTACCGTTTTTTTTGCAGATATCACTGCGCAAAAAATTATTTTGGGCAACCAAACCTTATTTGCCTGTTTTTATGTTGACGTTACCGAACGCAAAGAGGCCGAAATAGAATTGCAGGAAAGTAATAACGAACTGAAAAAAATTAATGCAGAGCTTGACAGCTTTGTTTACAGCGTTTCGCACGATTTAAGAGCCCCACTCATGGCCATGAAAGGCTTAATGAGTTTGTTCGATACCGAAGTGTTGGAATATGGAGAAAATAAAGAATATTGGGGCTTGATGACCGAGTCTATAGCTCGAATGGACGAAACAATTCGTGAAATATTGGATTATTCGCGCAATACCCGAACCGAATTAAAATTAGAACCTATTGGTATGCGCAAATTGATACAGGACACCTACCAAGATGTACAATTTGCCGTTATAGAACCTATTGCATTTACAACCGATATTCACGAAACACAGCCTTTTATTTCCGATAAAGTTCGAATCAGTACAGTGGTACGCAATATTGTTTCCAATGCCGTAAAATACCGACGCATTGGTGCCCCGGACAATGCAGTACATATTTCCTTTAATGTGTTGCCTAATGGTTTTGCACAGCTAGTGGTAGCCGATAAAGGCGAGGGTATAGCAGCCGATAAATTAGACAAAGTGTTCGATATGTTTTATCGAGCCTCTACTTCTTCGGCAGGCACGGGATTAGGTTTATATATTTGCAAAGAAATAGCACAAAAAATAGGTGGCACTATCCATTTAACTTCCGAAAAGGGAAAAGGCACCACCGTAACGCTTATGTTTTACAACCACATTAATACCCCGCATCATGAACTGTTACTTAATTGACGATGATAAAGTATTTCATTTAATTAGTCACAAAATGCTGCAACGATCAGGTATTGAAGTGGCAGTATCTAATTTTTTTGATGGCGAAGAGGCATTAGCCTCCTTAAAAAAGTCTATTGAACAGCAAGAAGTTATTCCACAAATCATTTTACTAGATATTCGAATGCCCAAAATGGACGGCTTTACCTTTTTAGACGAATATGCAAAACTGCCCGAAGAAGTTACCAACCGAATAAAAATATTCTTACTCACTTCTTCTATCGACAAAAACGATATTGAACGAGCCAAAAACCATCCCGCTTTAAAAGGCTTTTTTAACAAACCGCTTTCTTTCGATGCTATCAAAACCATCATTGGTCAAGATTAGCGTTTTCTTTTGCCAATCTTTCTTTTACTCTAAGCAAGCTACATGGTAGCTTGTACAATGTTTATGAGCCAGAGGCCGGTACTACCTATTAAGCTATAGTGGCGTTGGCACCGTTCAACGGCAACAACACTATTGGGCACTCCCTAACGAACGGTGTGTTCCAATACAAAATACAAACCTATTTTGCAATTTGTATATCTAGCCATTCAGCTAGCGCATCTACAAGCACCGTGTTTTCTTGTTCCGTACCAATTGTTATGCGTATGCAGTCTTCGCACAATTGTACATTGCTTCTATCGCGCAATACAATCCCTTTTGTCAGTAAAAATTCATACACTTGACGCGCATCTTTTATTTTGACCAATAAAAAATTGGCATCACTATCGTACACTTTAGATACCGTAGGAATTTGCATCAAAACACCTGCCAAAGCATTGCGCATGTGTACTATTTCCTTAATCATATCGTTCACCTGCCCTACTTCTTCCAAAGCTTGCATGGCCAAATCTTGAGTAGCTTGATTGATGTTGTAGGGAGGCTTTACTTTGTTCAAGGTTTCCAGAATCTCTATCGAAGCAAAAGCCATTCCCAAACGCAAAGCAGCCAATCCCCATGCTTTACTAAATGTTTGTAATACCACCAAATTGGGATAATCGGCCAATTCTTGAATAAAAGATTTCTGCTGTGCAAAATTGATGTAGGCTTCGTCAATAGCTACAATGCCATCAAAATTGTTCAATACCATTTCAATGTCGTTCCTATTGAGCGAGTTACCGGTAGGATTGTTCGGCGAACAAATCCAAATAATTTTGGTGTGTGCATCTATCAGTGTTTCAATATGTGCCAAATTGAGCTGAAAATCGGGCAATAATGGGGCTTTGCGCACAGCCACATCGTTAATGTTGGCACTTACCTCGTACATTCCATAAGTAGGCGGACAAATAATGACATTGTCTTTGCCGGGTTCGCAAAAACAACGGTACAGTAAATCAATACATTCATCGCTACCATTTCCTAAAAAAATATGTTCGCTTGCAATGCCTTTAACCCTACTAATTTGTTGTTTCAAAGCACGTTGGTGCGGGTCGGGATAGCGATTGTACCATTTTGGCAAAGGACTGCCAAGGCTGTTTTCATTCGCATCTAAAAAAACGTTTGCTTCGCCACTAAACTCATCTCGCGCCGATGAGTACGCAACAAGCGATTTGATATTTTTTCTGATAATCTTTTGTAAATCAAACATAGAAACAAAGCGGTTATATATACAAAAATCAATTCTTTATATGCTTTTTTATGAGGCTTGTTTTGGCGTTTGCAGTCGTTTTACTACAAACGTCGTATACTCACAGCATTTTTATGTGCGTCTAATCCTTCTGCATCTGCCATCAGTTCAACAGTATTGGCAATAGCCATTAAGCCATCTTGGCTAAGCTTTTGGAAAGTAATTTTTTTCACAAAACTGTCTACACTCACTCCACTATATGCCCTAGCATAGCCATTGGTAGGCAAGGTATGGTTAGTGCCACTTGCATAGTCGCCCACACTTTCGGGGGAATAATTACCCAGAAATATAGAACCTGCATTGATAATTTGCTCGGCAATAGCTTCGTCGTTTTGGCACGAAATAATTAAATGCTCGGCAGCATATTCATTCACCATTTCAATGGCTGTATCAATGTTGTCAACATATATAGCCGTACTATTGGCGAGTGCTTTTTCGGCAATGGATTGACGCGATAAAAGAGGCAACTGCGCACGCAATTGTTCTTGTACTTTGGCAATAAGGCTTTCCGAAGTGGTAACCAACAATACTTGGCTATCGGTTCCGTGTTCTGCCTGACTCAATAAATCGGCTGCTACAAATGCCGGATTAGCTGTTTCATCCGCAAGTACGCAAACTTCGCTAGGGCCTGCCGGCATATCAATTGCAGTACCATATTGCTGTACCAATTGCTTGGCGCAAGTAACATATTGATTACCGGGCCCAAATATTTTATACACTTTTGGCACCGATGCTGTACCAAAAGCCATAGCACCTATAGCTTGTACACCTCCTATTTTAAAAATATGGGTAACACCCACAAGTTTAGCAGCATACACAATAGCGGGTGGCAGTTTACCAAATTTATCGGGAGGGGAACAAAGCACAATTTTACGACAGCCAGCCAACCGAGCCGGAATTCCCAACATGAGTACCGTAGAAAACAATGGTGCAGTGCCTCCGGGAATATAAATGCCAACTTTTTCTATACCCACACTTTTGCGCCAACATTTTACGCCCTTCATGGTTTCTACCACTTGGGGATTGTTAATTTGTTGCGTATGAAAAGTTTCGATGTTTTTTGCAGCTGTTTGAATGGCTAAGCGTAGTTCGTGCGACAACGCGCCCTCTGCATTGGCTACCTCATCTTCGTCAAAACGAGTATCTTTAATCAATACCCCATCAAATTTTTCTGTGTAATCCATCACTGCTTCATCGCCACGTTGCTGTATATCGGCAAGTACCGCAGCTACTTTTTCGTTTAAAGCAGAAGCATCAAACACAGGCCGCTGCAATAGCGCATTCCAAGTGTTTTTAGGAGGATTGTTGATGATTTTCATTTTCTGCATCCAAATTTTAGCACGTTACTACAATATCATTTTTTCAATAGGAATTACTAAAATGCCCTGAGCGCCGGCATCTTTTAATTGTTCAATGATGTCCCAAAATTCATTTTCGTTTAGTACACTGTGTACGCTGCTCCATCCTTCTTCGGCTAAGGGCAAAACAGTAGGGCTTTTCATGCCGGGCAATAAAGAAACAATCTTTTGCAGGTTGTGGTTGGGTGCATTTAATAAAATGTACTTGTTGTTTTTAGCCTTTTTAACCGATTGAATACGGAATAATAATTTGCTTAATATGGATTCTTGCTCTGTAGTAAGATCGCTATTTTTTATAATAACCGCTTGCGACTGCAAAATGCTTTCGGTTTCTTTTAACCCATTCATGAACAGCGTAGAGCCACTGCTTACCAAATCGCAAATGGCATCGGCAAGTCCAATACCGGGCGCTATTTCTACACTGCCACTTATTTCGTGAATTTCGGCAGAAATGTTGTGTTGGTTTAAAAACTGCTGTACAAGTACCGGATAAGAGGTGGCAATTTTTTTACCCGCCAAATAGGCAGCACCCGTATAGGTTTCTTCCTTGCGAACGGCAATACTAAGGCGGCATTTGCCAAATCCTAGTTTTTCGGCAACGGTCACTTTTTTATTTTTCTCGTATACTACATTTTCTCCAACAAAGCCAATATCGGCAACGCCATCTTCCACATATTGGGGAATATCGTCATCGCGCAGAAAAAATACTTCCATCGGAAAATTATTAGCATCTGCCTTTAGTTTGTTTACTCCGTTGCTAATATCAATACCGCATTCTTTCAGCAATTTCATAGAGTCGTCGTGCAAGCGACCACTTTTTTGAATGGCTAATCTTAATTTTTGTGCCATAATAGTTGGAAATTTTTACTTTTAATTACCCACAAAAAAAGCCTACCCGTAAGGTAAGCTTTATCTGTTTGTATCTTGTATGTGTACAAAACATCAACCGCTTACCCTTTCGGTAAAAAATGATGATGCATATGTACGATAATTTGATTCATTGCGGTGCAAATGTAATGGGCTATGGAGTATTGGGCAAATTTTATTTGAGTAACGAGGCAGCTACGGCTGTGTTTTTACAAGAAAGGGAGGCTATTTGGTGGAAAGCGAATAGGGTATTTATGTTTATTTTACCCGCTATATTGGCTAAAGAGGGCATT